>JAJZJJ010000465.1 GCA_021810175.1 Acidobacteriota bacterium
GATCTGGGCAGCCGGGGCCTGGGATTCGGGGAGGGTTTCGGGGAGGTGGCGGCGGAGCCAGAAGGCGGCGGCGGCGAGGAATCCGCCGAGAAGGAAGGGAATGCGCCAGGCGAAGTTGTGGAGGGCGGCGGAGCCGGAGAAGGAGACGACGAGAGCAGCGACGGCAGCGGCGAGGAGCATGCCGGCGGTGGATCCGATGTTGGCAACGGAGCCGGCGAGTCCGCGGCGGCGCTGGGGAGTGGCTTCGACGAGGTACGTGACGGAGTCGACGAATTCGCCGCCGACGGAAAATCCCTGAAAGAGGCGGACGAGCAGAAGGAGGATGGGGGCGAGCAGACCCGCCTGATGCCATGTGGGAAGAAGGCCGACGGTAACGGTGGCGATGCCCATGAGGGTGACGGAGAGGAGCAGGACCAGGCGGCGTCCGACGCGGTCGGCGAGGTGGCCAAAGATAAGCGCTCCGACGGGACGGACGGCGAAGCCAAGGGCGAATCCTCCATAGACCTCAAGGAGCGAGGCGGAGCGGTTGTGGGTGGGAAAGAAGAGCGAGGCGAGGACGGGAGCGAGGAGTCCGTAGAGGCCGAAGTCGTACCACTCGAGGACGTTGCCGAGGGCGCCGGCGAGGACGATGCGGGCTGTGTGCCGGGTGCCTGGGGTGGTGCGGGCGGCCATGGTAAGCAGGGTATCCGAAGACGGGATGGGCGGGTTTCCAGCGGTGGTTACGGCACGATAGGATGGACAAACAATTCAATGGATGAGGAGTTGCATGGCCGCTCGTTTGTGGGTCCTGGTGGGGGTCCTGAGCCTGTGCGTGAGTGCTTGTGCACAGGAGCGGAAGCCGGCGCCGCCGGCGTGGGAATTGTATGGCGGGTACAGTGAACTGTCGAACTCGCTGAACGGGGTGCCGGGGCATCGGCAACCGCTGAACGGATGGGAAACGGCGCTGGGCTTTCCGGGATGGCACGGACTGCGGTTTAAGGTGGACTTATCCAGCTACCGCGGAACGAACCTGGGAGCGAAGCAGGACGTGTACTTCATCACGGGCGGCGGGGAATACGACTGGCTGCTGGGCCGGGAGACAGTGTTCACGCAGGCGCTGTTTGGGGACGGCGGGGCGAGCCGCTATTGGGGAGCGAATGGGCTGCCGGGAATGACGGCGTCCTTCACGACCGTAACGGGCGGCGGGCTGGATACGCGACTGACGCGGCGGTTTTCGTGGCGGGTGCAGGATGACTTCCAGTGGATGAACTTTGCGCTGGTGGAGAGCCTGACAAATCCGACGCCGTACGATATTCCGGGACTGCCGAACTACTTCAACCACTTTTCCACGGGAATGGTGTGGAGATTCTGAGGGGTGTGGGATAGAAGTATGGCCGGTTCTTCTATCCCGGCAAAGCTTTAGTAGACAGCAGATCGGCGGGGGCCACCGAAGTGGTAGCAGATGCCTTCGGTGATGGACATGGAGTCGAGGCCGGGATTGCTGGGCACCATGAAGGCGTCAGAGAAGTGGAGATCGCTGAAGCCGACGCGGAAGCCGAGGCGGCGGTGAATGTGAAACTCGGCGCCCAGACCCATCTGCAGGTCGAAATTGAGGTACGAAGCGTTGTGCGAGAGCGCCTTGTGGGTGAAGGCGAAGAGACCGCCTTTCATGATGAGGTAGGGCTTTACTTCCCTGTTGCTGAACCACATCATGCGGAGCCCGATGGGCTCGATGCCGATGCCGCGATTGATCTGCCGTGAATTGCCGAGGGGATCGCCGAAGGCGTCGGTTTTGCCAGGCTGGTTGAGAACGATGACGGGCAGGAACTCGGCGACGTAGTCCATCTGGGCACCGGCGAAGCGGCCCCAGGTGTGGCGGTCGTATTCAACGCCGGCGGTGGTGATCATGCTCCACCAGCTATAAGCAAACATGTGGAAATGGCCGAAGGAGCGGAGGCCTTCGAGGACGATCTCGCTCTGGGGTTGCCTGTGCACCGGCGGCGGAGTGCGGATGATGGCCGGATTGGCGGAAGGGGCGTGCGGAGCCTGGGCGGTGGCCGCAAGGGGAACGAGGCAACAAGCGATGAAAATGGCAGACGCCCGGCCGAAGCGGCGAGAACGGGCGAAGGACACACAGCCATGCAGAAGACGAAGGACGGCGGGGCGAGATTCGAGCGATATCCGAGTCAACAGCGTTCAGTGCCTCCTGGGCAAAGTGCGATGGTCGTGCGAATCAAGGGGAGACAGCGGGGAGCTGTAGAGAAAGTATATTGACCGCCGCGCTCATTGCACCAGCACGAGTGGACGAAGGCGACAAAATGGTGCAGAGACAAGGGTTATGGAATTTTGGATGAGGATGGCACGCGGCGTGCAGGATAAGTGGGCTGGCCGCCGGAAGCGCAGACAAATTCAAAGAGCGCGGCCAATTTGTTGGAAACAGGCAGGCAAAAACTGCACGAGAGCTGGGAAATTGAGGAAGTGCCCACAATGGTTGATGCAAATGCTGAAGAATTTACCGATTTGGGGAATTCCCGGGAAAGAATAACGGCTCCGCTGACGATGACCACCATCATTTCGGTGGGAACAGAGGCGGGAATTTTGCGAAAGCGGCAACAGGAAATCGCGAGCCGGACGGGAATGCGGGTGCGGTGGATTCCGCCGAGCGAGGCGGAGGTTATGGCGCGAAGGCCGGGAAAACATTTATGGATGTTCTGTGCCACCGTGGAGTATTCGCAGGCGATGTATCTGGCGTGTAGCGTGCGGAGGTGCAGTCCGGAGAGCCGGATGCTGCTGCTGAAGGAAGAGGCTCTGCGGGAAATTGAGAAGCCCCTGTTCGACGAGGTGGTGCGGATGCCGGCGAGCATGGAATCGATTGTGAGCGCGGTGCGGCGGCTGGCGCGGAGGTAGAAAGATGGTGGCCTCGATTGCGTCCGCCGCGCGGGACCGATAGACTCCGAATCAAATGGGACGGAAAGAGGAAGACGCCGAGCGGCTGGTGAGCGCGGCGCGGGCGGAAGACGAGAATTCGTTCGAGCTGAAGCTGCGTCCGCGAAGGCTGCGGGAGTTTATCGGCCAGGAGAAGGCGAAGGAGCAGCTGGCGATTGCGCTGGAAGCGGCGCGGACGCGGGGCGAGGCGCTGGATCACGTACTGCTGTTTGGGCCTCCGGGGCTGGGCAAGACGACGCTGGCGACGATCATCGCGAACGAGCTGGATGTGGGGTTCCAGCAGACGTCGGGACCAGCGCTGCAGATCCAGGGGGATCTGACGGCGATCCTGACGAACCTGCGGGAGCGGCAGGTGCTGTTTCTGGACGAGATCCACCGACTGCAGCCGGTGCTGGAAGAGAAGCTGTACACGGCGCTTGAAGACTACAAGCTGGACATCATTATTGGACAGGGTCCGGCGGCGCGAACGCACGTGATGGAGATTAAGCCGTTCACGTTTGTGGCGGCGACAACGCGGCCGGGACTGCTGTCGAGCCCGCTGCGGTCGCGGTTCGGGATTCTGCTGCGGCTGGAGTTCTACACGGACGACGATCTGCGGTTTATTGTGCGGCGATCGGCGGAAGTGGTGGGGATCGAGATCGACGAGGACGGCGCGGCAGAGATCGCGATGCGGTCGCGGGGCACGCCGAGAATTGCAAATCGGCTGCTGCGGCGGGTGCGGGATTATGCGCAGGTGCGCGGGCCGGGACGGATCGACCGGGAGGCGGCGTGCCAGGCGCTGA
>JAJZJJ010000466.1 GCA_021810175.1 Acidobacteriota bacterium
CATCATCAACATGGAAAGAGAAACCAGCCAGAAAGACCGCCGGACAGCACCAGCCATGGGTTGAGCCTCACCTAAAAATGCTGCACTCCCCCCGCAGCTCCTGATCGCTTCAGGATTCCTTCTCGTCGTTGCGGGAGTGTGCACCCTTTTTACGAGCCTCACCCCACCCCGCGCAACATATTTTTCCTTTCATTCCCGAGTCCAGTACGTCTCCTCGCAGCGGCTTCCATCCAGTTTGGCCGGATAAAAACGTGTAAAGCGGTCACCCCGGATGGAGTTGACCGTCGCCCGCGGATCGGGTGCAGCGATCAGTTCCACTTCCCGCACTCTCCCGTTCCGGTCAATGATTTCGCGGCTGGAGTGATTAGGAGGGTTTGCGTCGGAAGGCAGTTCGATGCTTACCGGATTCACGGGCCACGCAAGCTTGAGTTCGAAGGTTGGGATCGGCCGCATCGTCATCCCGGGCCTCGCCGGCGGCCCGGCAATCTCGAAACGTTTGGGGTCCACCTTGCCTGCCGCTCCGATCGTCACCCGAGCATCGAGCAGAGTGTGTCCCAGCGCCTGTATATAAAAGTGCAGTGGAACAATCTTCCCCCCAAAGCGCGAATCCCGGTCCCAGTTTGTCACCATCCCCAGATAATTCGACTGTACCGGGATTCCATCCGGCATGAGTGCGTAAATATAGTAGAACCAGTCGTTATTCGCTCCCCGCCTCATATACGTCAGCTTGACGTACGGCAGCGTCCCGGCGACCAGATGCTTCACGTTCCAGCTCCGGTGATAGGCCCCAAATTCCGGCGAGACCAGATTGCGCGGAATCGGGTAGAACAGCGCCGTCAGCATCATCAGCACCCGGCTGGGCTCGTAATCGGAGCTGGCCTGGTACTTGCGCACGCCATCCGAAAAAACCTCCACAGCGTGATAACCAGGATAAGTAATCTCCCGTCGCCACTTGTGCGGCGATATCCACGTCTCCTCGTAGCTCCCATCCCCCGTAATAATCCCCGGCTGATGCTTCTTCGCAAAGTCAATACCGGGATAACCGTGAAAGGTCACCTTCATCGTGAATGGCACGGATCCGGGTGCTCGGATATCCGTCAGATCGTAGGCCCGACGCAGCAGCACATGCGCCTCGTGCTCTGGCTCTGGTTTGTCCTTCCTGCGCCCCAGAGCCGGCACGGCAACCATCAACATCAGAACCACAGCCGCGGCCCAGCGACGCATCTCTTCACCCCTGGAATGAAATGGACAGCCTGAATCGACGACGAAGAAATCCTCCTCCGCATTACATATCCTTGTCAAAATATCTCGGCGAACAAAAAGAAATCCCCGGGCCGCCATCTTCGCCGGCCCGGGGATGGATCGTGCAATTGCGCCGCCGCCTACTTCTCCAGCGTCACCGTCGCGGCATCCCGCTTCTGCATCGCCCGGTAGAACGTCCGCAGCTGCGGATAACCCGCCTTCGCATACAGCGTCTGCCCCATCGCCACCAGCCGCGTCGCATGATACACGTTCCCTTGCACCGAGTAACTCGCGATGGCGTCCGCATGACCCGGGAACGTAATCGCCCCGTTCTTCGGCAGCCCCGTTACCGTGTATCCCGCCGGCAGTGTCAGCGTCACCTGGTCCCGCGCCGTGTACGGCCAGCGCAGATCCACGATCTCCGTGCGCGTCTTCGGCAGGAACATCTGCTTCTCCCGCGCCATCAGAAACTCGCTCGGAATCGTCCCCCCCGGCTTCAGCGCGCCGATTGTCCCGCTCACCTTTGCCAGCGCCGTCAGGGACTTCGTGCTGTCCTTCAGCGCTCCGAACTGCTCCGTCGTCACCGTAACGCCCGACGGAACCGTCCTGTCCAGAACCTCGCCGAAGTGCTTCGCCGCTTCCGGTTCCCCGTAGCGCTCCGCCTCCTGCCGCCATTTGAACGCCGCCGCGCCTGTCATCGTGACCTTAATCGTTCCCGTCACCGCGCCATTCGCCGCCAGCGTCAAATTCGCATCCCGCAGATACTGGTTCTTCCGGTAGTCTCCCGGCGGTACCACAACCGCTCCAACTTTCCCGCTCCCCGACGGCGCCAGCCCCGCCACCGCGTAATGGTTCCACGTCAGCTGCCCGAATTGGCAGTACGGCTGGCTCGGATCGAAGAACACCTTCTGTCCATTCACCGTCACCACCACAATCTCGTCCGGTATCTGGTTCCAGTCAGGAAGCCCCCAGTCCACCGGCCCCCGTTCCCGGTCTCCCACCAGCATCGGCTCGGCCTGGAAACCCGCAGCCTCCACCATCGCCAGAAAGACCCCCGCGATCCGGTGGCCGGTCGCCTTATGCTTCTTCCACAACTCCGATGCTCTCCATCCCACCGCTTCCGTCCCGCTCAGCGTCTGCCGTCCCAATTGCAGCGACCTCTGTGGCAGATCCGGCACATACGGCTGCTTCAGCGACGCATGGATGTTGTCCATCGTCATCACCGCCGCGTAGATCTTCTGCAGCTTCTCCATCGGCGTCGTTGCCCCAGCCGTGATCTTTGCCACCACCTTCTTCATCGGTCCCGGCTTCGCCGACTCATCAATCGTCTTCAGCCAGTTCCGCCCTCCCACCTGCCAGTAATTCTGGCTCGACATCGACTGCAGCTGGTCCGCGCCCGCCGGATAGTAAAACTGCAGCCAGTACTGCCCCTCATATCCCGCCGGTGCCGCGTCGATCGGCGGGCTCGCCGGCACAGCCGTCGTCTCCAGATCCACACGCGCCCCGTTCTGCACAAACTTCCAGTTCGACGGCAGCGTCGGATTCCTCCACAGCCAGTTAAACGGACTCATCGGAACGCCCGGCGCCGTCAGCCCCACCTCGTAATACGTCGACGAATTGTTCATGCTCGTCTGCTGGAAGCGGTAATGCGCCTCGTGCATATACAGCGGCTGCTGCAGCTTCCATGTCGGCAGTTCCGCCCAGTCGTGGTCGTAATAGAAACTCCACCAGTATTCGACGATGCTCCCCACCTGCACAGCCGGCAGCGTGAACTGGATTTCCTTTTCCTTGTACCCGTCCGCCACCCACTCCGTCTTCACGGTCGGCGTGCCCGTATAGATGACCGTCTTCCCGTTCGGCTCTTCCGTCCGCCCCTTCACCGTCGGCAGACCCGCCTCGCCCTGCTCCCACGGCACCGTCACTGTCGCGTACTTGATCCCCGACTTCTTCAGAATCTTGATCCGCTCGTACACCGAGTGGTAATGAATCCGCAAATCCACAATCTCGTACCGGTTCAGGATCACCGCGCTCGCCCCAGGAGCCTGCGGGTCCGTCTTCATGCTCAGCTCCGCCGCCGTCGGCTTCGTCCACGGCTGCGTCGCGAATGCCGGGACCACTCCCAGCAGAGAAATAAATATAGAAAGCAGCAGAGATATCCGCCGAACGCTATGACTCACAGGTATAACCTCGCTTATTCGTAGAAATACACCCTGGCCCGTACATCGTCAGCCAACCCTTGAGACTCTACTGCTCTGATGAAAAGGTGTGCCCTACCTTTTTACGTCCTGCGCTCGCCACGCGCAACCCTATCTTGATTGCTAACCTTTCGTCACTTTAACCGTCGCGACATCTCGCTCCTGCATCGCCCGGTAAAACACCCGCAGCGGCCCATACTCCCCCGCCGAATACACCGTCTGCCCCAGCGCCACCAGCCGCATCGCCTCGTACACGTTCCCCTT
>JAJZJJ010000467.1 GCA_021810175.1 Acidobacteriota bacterium
CCGATCTAGTCCACGGAAGACGACGGCATCACGATCTCGCTCGAGGTGATGGACATCGAGCGCCTCTACCGCGGCATGCAGGCTGGCCTCCCGCGCGATGAAGTGCTAGTGGATTTCGAGAAACTGACGGGTCACCTGCTGCCCTGCGTGTTCGTCCCGACGACGGAGAGCTACACGACCTGCCTCGCCGTGATCCCGGGCAATGTCCTGCATGCGGTATATGAGCAGTACGGCGCGCGGCTGCTGGAATCCAACGTGCGGTCATTCCTCTCCGTCACCGGCAAGGTCAACAAGGGCATCCGCGAGACCCTGCGAACGAATCCGCAGATGTTCCTGGCCTACAACAACGGAATCTTGGTGACCGCGGACGAGGTGAAGCTGGACAGGATGCCGGACGGTGCGCCCGGCATTCGCTACCTGCGCGGCATGCAGATCGTGAACGGCGGCCAGACCACGGCCTCCATCCATAGGGCAAAGAAGACTGACAGGGCTGACCTCTCGAAGGTCTTTGTCCCCGCCAAGATCATCAACGTCGCCGACAAGGAGCACATTGGCGAGATGGTCAGCCACGTCTCGAAGTACGCGAACAGCCAGAACACCATCCAGCCAGCAGACTTTTCCGCCAACGAGCCCTTCCACATCCAGATCGAGAAGCTGGCCGACACAACCTGGTGTCCGGACCAGCGCGGGCGCTGGTTCTACGAGCGGGCCCGTGGAAGCTACCAAGTGGCGCTGTTCCGCGAGGGCGACACATCCGCGCGACTCAAACGCCTGAAGGAGATCATTCCGCCTCAGCGGAAGTTCTCCAAGCCGGAGCTGGCGAAGTACCTGAACGCCTGGGACCAGAAACCTCACTTGGTCAGCTTCGGATCGCAGAAGAACTTCGATGCGTTCATGCAGGATCTGCGCAAGCAGCAGGCCCGCGACTGGCGGCCGGACGAGGCTTGGTATCGGGAGCTAGTGGCCAAGGCCATCATTTTTCGCGAGGTGCAGCGCGTGGTCCGTAGCCAGGGATTCCCGGCGCACCAGGCAAACATCTGCGCCTATCTGGTTTCCTACTTGGCCAGTCGTTGCGATGGCGCCTTCGACCTTGGACGCGTGTGGAAGCAGCAGGGCATCTCTCCCGAACTGCGTGCCCTGCTGCTCCAGTGGGCGCCGCGCACCGATGAGGCCCTGCGATCCACCGCTGCAGGGCGCATGGTCACCGAGTGGGCGAAGAAGGAGGCCTGCTGGCATGCCATCCGGCAGCTCGACCTCGGAGCGCCAGGGCACCGCATTCCCGAATGGGGGCTGCCGGGAGCGACGCCCTCCTCGGACACCTGACCGGTCGCCCGCATAATGGATGTCGTGTCACCCGCTACCCGCAGCCGCATGATGGCGGGCATCCGTGCCCGCAACACGCGACCGGAGATGCTGGTGCGCAGGCTTCTGTTCGCTTCCGGCTTCCGGTTCCGCCTGCACAGGCGCGACCTGCCTGGCGCGCCGGAGGTCGTGCTGCCGAAGCACCGCTTGGCGGTCTTCGTGCATGGCTGCTTCTGGCACCAGCATGAAGGCTGCCCGCTGACGAAGATGCCGGGGTCGAACCGCGATTTTTGGAAGGAAAAGCTGGGGCGGAACCAGCGCCGGGACCGCGAGAACGTAGACAAGCTGGTCGCTGCGGGCTGGTGCGTCCTGGTGGTCTGGGAGTGCGCCACAAGGCTTGCGCCGCTGGCCACCACCTTGGAGCGGGATCTCGTTGCTGCGGTGCGCGCAGCGGATGCGAGCGCCGTGCTGCCACGGCAGCCCCTTCAAACCAGTTCCATCTGTACCATCTCGCGCAGCGCTCGTCTCTCCTGCTGATCGGCCCGCACGTTGGCCGCCGTGTGCAGCAGGTCAAAGACCACCGCGCCCAGTTGCCGGGCCAATAGCGGCGGCACAGCATTGCCGACCTGCACATACTGCTCGGTGCGGTTGCCCTCGAAGAAATAATTGTCGGGGAAGGTCTGGAGCCGCGCAGCCTCGCGCACGGTCAGGCTCCTGCACTGCGCCGGGTCCGGGTGGATGTAATAGTGCCCGTCCTTGGCAATGTGGGACACCACCGTCGTGGAAGGCAGCGAACCGGTCTGCACGCGGAAACGATCCAGGAACGGCACGGTGTCCGCCGTGACGTTATCGTGGTCCGGCAACAGTGCGCGGGGGAAATGCCGGAGTTTCGGCGAGTGCCCGAATGCCTGCGCAAAGCAGGACACGAACAGATAGCGGTTGAGATCGGAGCGCATGTGCGCGCGCGTTTCATGCTGGCAGACGCCTTCCAGCCTATCGTCCTTCAGCCAGCTCACGAGTGTGGCCGGCATTCCTTGAAAGCTCAGGTTGGCGCGCTGGATGAAGCGTCCGCCCGTCCTCGACACGTCCAGCGCGCGTTCCAGCGCCACAGCCATTTCCGCCGCAACGGATTCCCGGATATCACGCGGGCAGCCCGTCAGATATCGGGTCGATTCCCGGAGCGCACGCAGCCACTCTTCGGTCGAGTCGGCCTCCCTGGAAAGCCGGCTCCTGATCCGCGGCAGACTCCCAATGGCTTCCTTGACGCTGACCGGCAGTCGGAACTGGAGTGGCTGATGCGGCGTCGCCGCCAGATCGCGGCGCACGCCAAGAAGGATGACGCGATGGCGCGTCTGCGGAACCCCGTAGCGCTCAGCCTCGAGGACATATTGGGCGGGCTCCAGCTGCTGTCCATCGCTGGGCGCAGCGAACGAGCGGATCTCGTACTCCAGATCCGGCGCCGGCCGCGACAGATCGCCGAGAATCCGCTCGAAAATGCCCGATCCATCGTGCGTGGAACTGAGGATGCCCTTCACGTTCTCCATCACGAAGGCAGGCGGGCGGAACTTCTCGATGATCCGCAGGTACTCCCGGTACAGCAGGTGCCGCTCATCCTGCTCGAAGGCCTTGGCGTCCACCGGCCGACGCCTGGACCTGCCCGCCATCGAGTAGGCTTGGCAGGGCGGCCCTCCGATCAGGACCCAAATGCCGGTGGTGCCGATGGCATCGCGGATCCAGGAATCGATCCGCGCTTCCGGGGTCTCGCCCAGGGTCGCGTGCCGGGCCTCGGTGCGGGCCTGCTCAATCTCCGGGGCGTGGGCGGCGAACAGCTCTTCGCGCCCAATATTGCCGCGGACAAAGTCGTAGTAGGCGTCCGGGACACGGCCCCGCGGAAAGCGCCGGAACATGGCGCGGAGCGTCAGTGTGCGGTGGGCAACCGCTTCCTTTTCGATGGACAGTCTGACGTCAAACACCTGATTCCCGGCAGCATCAGCGACTGACGAGAACCCCTCTCCGAGCCCGCCCGGGCCTGCAAAAATATCCACCACGGGGATCGCGCTGCCCGGCATCTGGGCGAGTTCTTGTTTGTATGAACGAGTCATCGATGAACCCTACTAGGTTCGGCCTAATCTGTCGCGTGCGAAGCCGCGGGCATTGACCTGCTTGCCGATTTTCGGATCAGCTAAAAGTTGAGAAGATGGCTCACGCCAGTGTAGCGAGGGGCTTATGAGGAAGGTGCGCCTATTCCCCAAGGACATCGGGCGCACCGCATGACGCTTCACGTGGTTCGTCCGCGCGTGACTTTCCTCATTGGCGCCGCACTTCATGTGTCGGTGATCGACCTCACGAAACAGAATCGACGATGAAGGTCGAGGGCTATTTCAGCATCGGGCT
>JAJZJJ010000468.1 GCA_021810175.1 Acidobacteriota bacterium
CTGAGAAGATTGCATTTATCAGCGGGGGCAACCGCGGCCTCGGCTTTCAAACAGCTCTCGATCTCAAGGATTTCGCCACGGTCATCATCGGCTCGCGCGACCTCGACCAGGGACAGGCAGCGGTAGAGAAGCTGCGCAACGCCGGAGTCGAAGCCGAGGTCATTCAATTCGACGTCACCAAGCCGGCCCACCATCGCGCCGCCTACGACTTATTCGCAGCCAAATACGGCCGTCTCGACATCCTCGTCAACAACGCTGGCATCGCCGGCGGAGCCTTCTCGGTCGCCGGCCCCGAGCACAGCGCCATCAGCGTCCCCCAGGACGTCCTTCGCCGCGTCTTCGAAACCAACTTTTTCTCCACCGTTGCGCTCACCGTCTCCCTGCTGCCGCTGCTCAAAAAGAGTCCTGCCGGCCGCATCGTCAATCTCTCCAGCATTGTTGCTTCGCTCACTCTCCATTCCGATCCCAAGTCGCCAATCTACGACTCCAATTCCTTCGCCTACGACGCCTCCAAGACCGCCCTGAATGCCTTCACCGTTCACCTGGCCTATGAGTTGCGCGACACCAACATCAAGGTCAACTCCGCCCATCCCGGCTGGGTTAAAACCGAACTGGGCGGCCCGCACGCCACCATGGAGTTGAGCGAAGGCGCCCAAACCTCCGTCGCCCTGGCCACACTCCCGGCCGACGGCCCCACCGGCGGCTTCTTCCACCAGGACAAAACCGTGCCCTGGTAGCCCTGGCTGTACGCGCCTGCAACGCGCCAATCCGATCCCTCGGCATCCCGGCGGGCAGTCATGGCTCGCCGGGATTCAGATTCCGCTTTCGGCATGCGGAGTAACCATACCGTGCGCCCTGAACTGGAGCCCCAACGCCGAAAGCTGTACCATCAACTCCATGCCGCAATTTCCCCCAGGCCAGACGCTGCTGATCGACGCCGACGACACGCTCTGGGAAAACAACATCTACTTCGAGCGCGCCATTGCCTCTTTCATCAGCTACCTGAACCACCACCAGTACACGCCTGCGCAGGTGCGCCAAACCCTCAACGCGGTGGAGCGCGAAACCATCCTCACCCACGGTTACGGCCTCTCCAGCTTCTCGCGCTCGCTTGTCACCTGCTTCGAGCGCCTCAGCCCCGATCCGGTGACCGAAGACAAGATCCGCCGCATTCAGGGCTTTGCCGACACCATCGCCGAACAGGAGATCGAGCTCTTGCCCGGCGTCGAGTCCACCCTCGCCGATCTAGCCGCGCGCCACCGGAGCATCCTCATGACCAAGGGCAACCAGGCCGAGCAAGCCGACAAGCTGGCCCGCTCAGGATTGGCGCGGCACTTCTCCGCCGTTGAAATCGTGCCGGAAAAGGAACCGGCCGCCTACCTGCAGGTGCTTGCCTCGCACGAGCTTACGCCGCACACCACCTGGATGATCGGCAACAGCCCCAAAAGCGACATCAATCCCGCCCTTGCCGCCGGCCTGCACGCCGTCTTTCTCTTCCACCGCGACACCTGGGTCCTTGAGCACGCCGAAATAGCGCCCGCGCCGCCCGGCCAGCATCTCATCGAACTCGACGCCTTCGCCAAGCTCTGCACCATCTTCTAGCACACAAGCCGCCGGCGTCCGCGCCTTTGCCCCTGCGCCTGGCCGCGCAAACTGAATCTGATTCCCTCTGCATCCGCCAGCTTGGTAAAATTAGAGCGATGCCGATCTCGCGCCAGCAGGCTCTCGATTATTTCCGTTCCTCCGACCTGATCGGCCTGGGTTTTGAGGCCGACGCCGTGCGCCGTCGCCTGCACCCGGAGGGCGTGGTCACCTACATCATCGACCGCAACATCAACTACACCAACTTCTGCACCGAGTACTGCACCTTCTGCGCCTTCTATCGCCCGCTCCCAAAGCCCGGAAAGAAGGACCCGCGCTCCGACGAAGGCTACATCCTCGACGCCGAGACGATCTACGAAAAGATCGCCGAAACCGTGGAGATGGGCGGCACCGGCGTGCTCATGCAGGGTGGCCTTCACCCCGACCTGAAGATCGACTGGTTCGAGAGCCTCTTCACCGGCATCAAGCAGCGCTTCCCGCAGATCTGGCTGCACTGCCTTTCGGCCGCCGAGGTGCTGGCCATCGCCGAGTACAGCAACCTGGACCTGCGCACCACCATCGCCCGCCTGCGCGACGCCGGCCTTGACTCCATCCCCGGCGGCGGCGCGGAAATCCTCGACGACGAAGTGCGCTTCCGCATCGCCCGCCTCAAATGCCGCACGGAAGACTGGGTGGCCGTGCACCGCACCGCCCATCAGCTCGGCATGAGGACCACGGCCACCATGATGTTCGGCGTGGGCGAATCCTTCGATCAGCGCATCAACCACTTTGAAGTGGTGCGCCGCCTGCAGGAAGAGACCGGCGGCTTTACGGCCTTTATCCCCTGGAGCTTCCAGCCCAAGCACACCGCCCTCGGCGGTCGCGGCTGGGACGAGGCCACCTCGGTCGAGTACCTCAAGGTGCTTGCCATCTCCCGCCTCTATCTCGACAACATTGAGAACGTGCAGGCCAGTTGGGTCACCCAGGGCCTGAAGGTGCTGGAACTGGGCCTCCACTTCGGTGGCAATGACGTCGGCTCCGTGATG
Source organism: Acidobacteriota bacterium (assembly GCA_021810175.1). Next base: position 2,628 of record JAJZJJ010000468.1, read on the forward strand.
CTGGAAGAGAACGTGGTGAAGGCCGCGGGCACCAGCAACTGCACCACCGAAGAAGAGCTACGCCGCATCATCCGCGACGCCGGTTTCAAGCCCGTCCAGCGGGATACGCTCTACCGGACGATGTTCCTGAACTAGATGCAAGTTCCCTCTGCTAGACTTTCGCCGTGATTCCAAAGTTGGCATTCGTACGGCTTCTGCGTTTCTCTGGCAGGGTATGGCTTGGAGGCGGGCTGGTTTGTCTGCTGTTTGCGCTGATGTTTGCTTCTCGCACACTTGCATTTATCCATACAGCAATCGCAACAGATGGCGCAATTGTGGGTCTGGCGCCAGGACGGGGTGCGCATGACGGCGAAGTCAGCTATGCGCCAATCTTCAGATTCGCTGCTGTGAATGGACATATTTACACAATTACTTCGAGAGTCGCTTCGAATCCTCCCTCCGTAAGTCCGGGGCAAGCTGTGCAGGTTCTATATGAAAGAAAGAATCCTGCGAATGCAAAGCTAGCCCTCTTTTGGCCACTATGGTTCCTGACAATTCTGCTCGCAGGCATTGGGATCTCGCTCGCCGCAGCAGGATATACCCTTCTTCTGTATGCGCGCCGGCGTAGGCAGAAAAACGGGCCTGTCGATATCACGATTGGTTTTCTGGACTACACGATAAGCAAGTTCAAGCCAGGATCATCAACCGGCTGTGCAATGTCCAAGCTGGCAATCTCGGAGATCTCGTTCCCATCGGTGAAGGTGCCCTCGAGTTGCGGCTCCATTTCGGTCCTGGTTATCGAATCTATTGCGGACGCTCCGGTGCAGCTTTGGTGATACTGCTGTGCGGCGGCGACAAATCAACGCAGTCCAGGGACATCCAAACCGCGAAGGAATATTGGGAAGACTGGAAACGCAGGCGGCTATGAAGAAAAACAGGCCCGGCATTCCCTACCATGAATGGGAGATCGAGCAGATCCGTTCCGATCGTGAACTTGCCATCGAATGCTTACAAGTTGCCCTTGAATCGCTCGACAATCCCGAAGAGCGCGGCGGCAGCCTGCTCATGCTGCGCGCACTGGCCGAAG
>JAJZJJ010000469.1 GCA_021810175.1 Acidobacteriota bacterium
GGCGGCGCGCCGCCCTCTTCTTCCGCAGGTCTATCTTCGGGATTTTCGTACACAGGACCTCCCTGTCCGCGACAGTGCGCGGTACTGAATGGATCAGCAGCTATTTCAGCTTCAGGGAATCATACGCCTGCCAGGGCTATTCTCGTCATTTCTCCAGCAAGGGCTATTCTCGTCACTTCTGCGACGAGAAGCCCTCCACCGCCTGCCCTACCCGAAACACGGTCGCTTCGTCGAAATGCCGCCCCAGGATTTGCATCCCAATCGGCAGCCCGGCGCCCGACGCGCCGCACGGCACGGAAATCCCGCAGATCCCCGCCAGGCTCGCCGTCACCGTGTAGATGTCCGCCAGATACATCGAGACCGGATCGTCCGATTTCTCCCCCAGCCGGAATGCCGGCGTCGGCGCTGTCGGCGTCACAATCGCATCCACCTCGCCGAACGCCGTCAGAAAATCGTCCGCCAGCAGTCGCCGTACCTGCTGCGCCTTCTTGTAATAGGCGTCGTAGTAGCCGTGGCTCAGCACATAGGTGCCCAGCAGGATGCGCCGCTTCACCTCCGCTCCAAATCCCAGATCGCGCGTTCGCCGGTACATCCCCGCCAGCGTGTCCGATTCCGGCGCCCGCAGCCCGTACCGCACGCCGTCAAAGCGCGCCAGGTTCGAGCTGGCCTCCGCCGTGGCAATCACGTAGTACGTCGGAATAGCGTAACGCGTGTGCGGCAGCGATATCGGACGAATCTCCGCACCCGCCGCGCGCAGCTTCTCGATGCCCGTCTCAATCGCCGCGCGAACCTCGGCATCCAGCCCCTCGGCAAAATACTCCGCGGGCACGCCCAGCTTCATTCCCGCCACGCCCTTGTCCAGGCCAGCCGTATAATCCGGCACCGCCAGCGGCGAAGAGGTCGCATCCATCGGATCGTGCCCCGCAATCGCCCCCAGCAGCACCGCTGCGTCGCGAACATTCCCTGCAAACGGCCCAATGCGGTCCAGCGACGAAGCAAACGCGATCAGCCCATACCTCGAAACCCGCCCATACGTCGGCAGCACGCCCACCACTCCGCAGAACGACGCCGGCTGACGAATCGATCCGCCCGTATCCGTGCCCAGCGTCCCCGTCACCATCCCCGCGGCCACCGCCGCTGCCGAGCCGCCGCTCGACCCGCCAGGCACTCGCTCCAGATCGTGCGGATTCCGCACCGCTCCATACGCCGAGTTCTCGTTCGACGAGCCCATCGCGAACTCATCGCAGTTCAGCTTGCCCAGGAATATAGCGCCCGCATCCGCGAGCTTCTTCACGGCCGTCGCCGTGTAGGGTGGCCGATAGCCTTCCAGAATCTTCGATCCCGCCGTCGCGGGCATGCCTTCCACCGTCAGCACGTCCTTGATCCCCAGCGGCACGCCCGCCAGCGGTGGCAGTGCTTCGCCGTTCTTCGCCAGCGCATCGATCCGCGCCGCCTGCGCCAGCGCGTACTCGCGATCCACCGAGAGGAACGCGTGGACCTTCTCGTCCTCCTCCGCAATGCGCGCCAGGTGCGCTTCGGTTACCGCCGTTGCAGTCGTTTCGCCGCGCTCAATCGCAGTCCGCACCGCGGTGATGGAGGGAGGGGTCTTCGTCGTCGTCATCGCTCAATCACCTTCGGAACCTTAAAGAACGCGCCATCCGTCTCCGGCGCTGAAGCCATCACCCGCTCGCGATCCAGCGAAGAACGCCCCTGGTCGTCGCGCAATACAGATAGCCTTTCCGTCGGAACTTCGTCGCCCGACGCAAGCACTTCCGCCACCTGCGCCATCGGCGCCACATGCGCTGTATCCAGCTCGCTCAGCTGCGCAACGTAATCCAGAATTGCATTCAAATCGCGGCGCATCCGCGACTCTTCTTCCGGTGTCAGTTCCAGATAGCCCAGTTCCGCTACCCTTCGCACATCGTCCAGGGAAACCCGTTCGGCATCGGCCATGGAACCAGTGTACCAGGCGCGGCGTACTACCACTCAAGTTCGCTGTTGACAGTTATGTCCCTGCGGATACAATCTGCCCCATACCCACTCTCTATGAGCTCCGGTAACCCAATGAACATGCCTTGCAAACACCCTCGAGTCCGCGTTGTCGCGCGTGAAGACGATGCCGAATACGTCGAGTGCCTCGATTGCGGAGAAGTCTTCGACTCCGGCGAGTTCCGCGATATGGCCATCGAAGAAATGCAGGACCAGCAGGAAGAATCCGCCTGACCCATCGGAGCTGAGTGGCACGGACGTCAGTCATCCGGCTGCAGCCGTGACTTCCCTGCCCTCAAAACCGCCTACCCCATTCTCAGAACTTCGTCGGCACTTCGGCCCTCGGCCCGCAGCGCGCGGATCGAAAGCCCGTCGTGTCGCTTCGCCAGCCGCTCGCCCCGCTCGTCCAGCACCAGCGCGCAGTGGAACCACTCCGGCTCCCGCCATCCCAAAGCCCGATACAGCAGAATCTGCCGCGCCGTCGACAGCAGCAGATCCGCGCCCCGCACGACTTCCGTGATCTGCATCGCCGCGTCGTCCGCCACCACCGCCAGCTGGTACGCCGGAACATCGTCCCGCCGCCACACCGCAAAATCCCCAAAATCCACCCCGGCCACAAACCGCTGCGGCCCCAAATTCCCATCCACAAACTCGATCGCCTCGCCGTCCGGCACGCGAAAACGCCAGTTCATCCCCGCCGGCTCTTCGTAGCTCCGCGCAGCTCCCGCCTCCGGCCTGCACGTCCCCGGATACATCGGCCCCTCGTCGCCTTCCCACAGCAGCTTTCCGCCCTGCTCATGCGGAGCCTGCGCAATTCGGCTCAGCTCCCGCCGCGAGCACCGGCACGGGTACAGAAATCCCCCTGCGGCCAGCCGCCTCCACATCTCCAGGTAATGCTCGCGCCTTCGGCTCTGCTCATAGGGAGCAAACGGCCCGCCCACATCCGGACCCTCCTGCCAGCGAATCCCCAGCCAGTGCAGATCTTCGATCATCGCAGCTGTAAACTCGGCCCGTGAGCGCTGCGGATCCAGATCCTCATTCCGCAACACCAGCGTTCCGCCCGCCGCACGCGCCCGCTCGTACGCCTGCCAGAATGTCCTGGCATGACCCACATGCAGCAACCCTGTCGGAGAAGGCGCAATCCGCCCGCGATAATCAGATGTCACGCGGCCAGTTTACCGAAGCCGCTCGCGCCACCGCGGCCTCTGAACAAAACCGAACCGGCTCGAACCGAACCGGCTCGTTCATCGCATCTTCAGTCCGACCACGGAGCCGGCTTCCGATCCCAGCGATGCTTTCTCATCCGGGCCACCACACCCGCATCGAGTCCGCCGGCATCGCTCAGCGCCAGATTGCCGCGCACGTGCGCTTCCTTCCGCATGCCCACAATCATCGTGCTCACCACGGGATTCGACAGGATGAAGCGAATCGCCGCTTCCGGCAAGCTCATCCCCTCCGGCAAATCTTCCCGAATCCGGTCCACACGATCCATCGTCGCCCGCAGGTTCTCCGCATTGAAGTACCCCGCCCGCCAGTCGCCCTCCGGAAACGTCGTCTCCCGCGTAATCTTCCCGCCCAGCGATCCCTCATCGAGCGGCACCCGCGCAATCACGCCCACGTTGTATTCCTGGCACACCGGAAACCGCTCGTCCTCGGGATTCTGATCGAACAGGTTGTAGATCACCTGCACGCAGTCCACCAGG
>JAJZJJ010000470.1 GCA_021810175.1 Acidobacteriota bacterium
GCCGCCAGCCGGCAACACGGCGTTCAGGTCGAAGACGAAGGATGGGTCGAGTTTGCCCGGAACGTGGGCAAAACCCGCTCCCAGGCTCGAATCCGCCATGAAGTGCGGATGCGCTGGGCCGGAGTGCTGGTGCTGCTCCTGCTGCTCAGTGGATTTGGCTGGTTCGTCTGGAATTACGTGAATTCCCGCACCACCACGGCAGCCAATGTGGCCCCCAGCCACGCCGTCACATCGGCTGCAATCATTGCCCCCCACGATAACGCTGGTCAGTAGTCAATTACCTTTGTGACCTGTTGGCGGCCTGAGCCTTCTGCTTAGGCTCTGGGTATGGCTTTCGCAAAATACGGACTCCTGCTCCTCCTGGCAGCCGCACTGGCCCCCACTGGATTTTCTGCTGCCCGGAAGAAGCCTCATGGCGTTGCTCTCGGCGGCTTTCGCACCGTGCCGTATTCCGCCGAGGGCGATCCGGCCGGCGCCTTGCCCGGCGAAACCCAGCTCAGCATCCGCCCGCTCGTGGTCGGCGGCAAAGTCCGGGACTGGACCACCGGCGAGGCGCACTACATCACCCAAACCACCCTGGTCGTCCGCCAGGCGATCCGCATGAACGACTCGCTCCCGTCGGAAAAAAAGATGCACTGGGTCTGGCAGCGCGGCCCCTGGGTGCTCATCGATCAGTCGACGGGCAGGGAAAAGGTGCTGAAGCTGCCCCATTTTGTCTCCGGCATTTCGAATGCGATTTGGTTCCGCAACTACGCCGCCTACTGCGGACTCAACTCCACCGGGAAAGAGCTGTATGCCGTGGTGGCCGAGCTGGAAGTGCGCCGTCCGCTGCTGGCGAAGAAGCTGGAGACGTGGAAGCCCGAGGCGGACGCGGCTCCCGCCTGCGCTCCCGCGGTCTGGCAGCGCGACCCGGCAAAGGTCACCTTCGCTCCGGCGGGCAGCAGCCCCATGATCTTCGACCTGACCGGAACGCCGGTCGCCATGGTCAGGGACGACAGCGGCGACCAGTGAGCATAGCATGGAGGCATGGAGTCTCTCGACGAGCTGTTGCGACAGGCCGAGATTGCCCACGGTCACCTGTGCGCGGGACAGGTGCTGGGCGTGCGTATGGCGCTGCTGGGCTGCCGGCGGCTGCAGATCGATGAGCCGCGCGGCCGCGACCGCAAGCGCCTGGTCACCTTTGTGGAGATCGACCGCTGTGCCACCGATGCCATCGGCGTGGTCACCGGCTGCCGCCTCGGCAAGCGCGCGCTCAAATTCAGAGACTGGGGCAAGATGGCCGCCACCTTCGTCGACCTCCCCTCGGGCCGTGCCCTCCGCGTCGTGGCCCTGGACTCCTCGAAGCAGCGGGCGCGCGAGCTCTATCCGGCCATCGCCGACAAAAATCGGCAGCAGATGCAGGCCTACCGCGAGCTGGACGACTCCGACCTCTTCGGCGAGCAGTGGGTCGAGGTTGACCTCGGCGCCAGAGAGATGCCCGGCTACAAGGGCGAGCGGGCCATCTGCGCCGACTGCGGCGAGGGCATCAGCTATGACCGCTTTGTGCAGCGCGACGGCGATCCCGTTTGCCTGGCCTGCGCGTATCCGGAGCAGCGCTACTACCGGCCCGCCGGCGGATCGGTCCAGCCGTTTTCCGCCCCCGGCGGAGCGCGCTGCGACTGCCCGTAAGGCTCGTGCCTTTACAATGACATAGCATACCGAGCCAGCCAAATTACAGGCTCGGCGATCCATTCTCGGGGGCGAAACTGATGTTGAATCTGGAAGGCCGCGTAGCGGCAATCTTTGGACTGGCGAACAAGCGCAGCATCGCCTGGGGCATCGCTCAAAAGCTGCATGAGGCGGGCGCGAAGCTGGCCATCGGCTATCAGAACGAGCGCATGCGGTCGGAGGCCGAAGGCCTGATCCTCGATCTCCCCGGAGCCGAGCCCTTCCAGTGCGATGTCTCCGACGACGCCGAGATCGAGCGCGTCTTTGCCCAGCTGAAGGAGAAATACGGCAAGCTCGACGTCCTCGTCCATTCCGTTGCCTATGCTCCGTCCGACGATCTGAAGAACGATTTCCTCATGACCACCCGCGAAGGCTTCCGCATCGCGCACGATGTCAGCGTCTACTCCCTCATCGCGCTCAGCCGCGCGGCCGCTCCGCTCATGTCTGAAGGCGGCTCCATCATGGCCATGACCTACTACGGAGCGGAAAAAGTCGTGCCCCATTACAAAGTCATGGGCGTCGCCAAGGCCTCGCTGGAAGCCACCGTCCGCTACCTCGCCTGGGACCTCGGCAGCAAAAACATCCGCGTCAACGCCATCTCCGCCGGCCCCATCCGCACGCTCGCCGCCCGCGGCATCAGCTCCCTCGGCGACATGCTCAAATACCACGCCGACCGCGCCCCTCTGCACCGCAATACCGAGCAGGAAGAAGTAGGGAAGACCGCCGTCTACCTCGCCTCCGATCTGTCCAGCGGAGTCACCGGCGAAGTCATCTATGTCGACAGCGGCTACAACATCATGGGCTTCTGACCCGGAATTCCTTCCCAATGAAACAGCCGGCCCTCGCGAAACCTCGGGGGCCGGCTTTTTGCAGGCCCACCGGAGCGGATCCCAGCATCCGTGCGAGTCCAACTGACAGAGTGACAATAACTTAAGAGTTTGTTCATGCAACTGTCGGTACAACTCAGCCGTCGAAAAGTCGGGGACGTGGTGTATCCCGGCTCCGCACTCTGTGGGACGAATGGACAAGAATGGCTGAAAGATCGAGTAAGAATCGAATGATGAGAGGCGTGCTGCTGGTACTTGGGCTGGAGGCACTGGCCGGCCTCATCTTTTGCATTGTGGTGCTGACGGGCGGTTTTCCGATGGGCGCCGATACCCACGCCCCACTGGCCGAGGCCGCCGTCGGAGGCCTCACGCGCTATCTGTGGGTCAGCTCCCATGCGCCAAAAGGGAACAGCCCGGTCCCGGTGAACGACGCAACCCTCATCCACGGCGCGCAGCTCTACCAGGCCGACTGCGCCTTCTGCCATGGCGGCATCCACGCCGCGGTGAGCCCCATGGGCCAGGACTCCTACCCGGGAGCGCCCCAGTTCCTCAAGCGTTCGCACGCCATGGGCGACCCCCCGGGACAGATCTTCGAGGTCATCGACCACGGAATCCGCTTCACCGGAATGCCTGGATGGGAGCACGCCATGTCCAGCCAGGATGTCTGGACCCTGGTGAACTTCCTCAAGCAATACAAGAATCTGCCGCCCGCCGTCGAGACGGCCTGGGAGCAGATGCCGCCCAGCCCCGTCCTCGCCGTAAAGAACGGCACACTCGCCGCGCCCACAGCCCCAGCCCCGGCAATGCCGGCGATGTCCGCCAGCCCCAACAAGGCGAAGCACGCCGCGAAGTAGTTCCCCGGCGGGGCCGGTCAAACCGGCCTCGCCGCATCCCCGGGGCCCATTGGCCGAGGACCCTCACGCCTTCAGCTCCATCCCCCGCGACTCCCGCCCGAACATCGTCACCACCGCCAGAAACACCGCCACCACCAGCACCGTCACCGCCAGCACCGGCCCATACGCCCCGATCCGCTCCGCCACCTTCGCCTGGATCACGTCGTTCTTCGACGTAATCAGGTTCCCCAGCTGATACGCCAGCCCCGGAAACGTCGCCCGCACCGGCCCCGGCGACAGCTCGCTCAGCCACGCC
>JAJZJJ010000471.1 GCA_021810175.1 Acidobacteriota bacterium
ACCATCCCCTGGCGAGCGACTCCCGAACCCATCCCTGGAACCGTTTTAGAATCTGACCCTTCCCAATTCAGAACTGGTGATTTTTCTATTCCCGAAGACCCCGGTTTTACGCTTCACTCTCCCGGAAAGGCGTGACATACTTGTCGTAACGTCAAACAGGTTCCTTGGGGTAACTGCAAGCCATGCCAATGCGCGAGATCGTCATCGGTTACTTGATGCTGCTCGCCCTCGGCTTCGCTGGAACTTTTGTAATTCGAAGGGAATGCCACAGACTACGCGGCCTGGTCGAACTCCGCTGGGCCTTTGCTGCCATGCTGCTCGCGCTTGTGGCCATGTTTTTGCGCGGTTTCGTTCCCCTCGTCATCGTCTCGGCCGGTGGTCAGACGGCGATTCTTCTCGCATTCGTCTTCCTGCATCTCTCCCTTGCGCGCGCCATCCAGGCGCCGCCGCGCCTCTTTCCTTTCCTGGCCCTCCTGCTGCCATCTTTTGTGGCGGCACTTTGCTATTTCTCGCTTGTTCAGAACAGCTTCGACGCCCGCATGATCGTGGCTTCCATCGGCGTCGCGATCATGCTTGCCTGGACCGCCCGTCTTGCCATGCGGCCCGTGCAACCAGCCCTCCAGATGCCGCTCCGCTGGATGTTCCGGCTGCTCGTCGTCATGAGTGCCCTGCGCATCGTCCGATTTATCGTCACCCTCAACGTCGATCCGAATCCCAACCTCCGGATTCTGGACCCCGTGCAGAGCCTGCTCGTCTACCTGCTCCTGCTCGGCGGATTGGCCCAGGCCGCCGGAACTTTCTGGATCTCCATCTGCGCGCAGCAGGAAAACGACCGCGTTCGTGCCGACACCGACGGCCTCACCGGTCTGCTCAATCGCCGTGCCTTCGAAGAAATTCTCTTGAAGGATCTCGCTGCTCTTGGCACGGAATCCGTCGAACTCAGCCTCCTTCTCATTGATCTCGACTTCTTCAAGAGCATGAACGACGAATTCGGCCATCTCGCCGGAGATACAGTCCTGCGCCGGGTCAGCAGCGTCCTGCGCCATGCCGTCCGCCCCGTCGACTCCCTGGCCAGGTTCGGCGGAGATGAATTTGCCATTCTCCTCCGGTCCGCCGAGCCGGGGCAGGGCTTGATCGTCGCCGAGCGCGTTCTCCGGGGACTCGTTCACATGCGTAATCTCCCCGGCAACCGCAAAATGACCGCAAGTCTCGGCATCGCTACCGCATTGGAGAGAGACACTCCCGTGCTTCTGATCGAACGCGCGGACCGCGCGCTCTATCGCTCCAAGAATCTGGGCCGAAACCGCCTGACGCACTTCGAGGATGACGATCCGCCCGGCACAGATGATTCCGTGGCTTCCGTTTTGATCCAGTAGCTCCTTTCCCGGTCCCGATTGAGCTACGGACAGAACCCGCAATCCTCCTCCCCGCACGAAAACACCGCGCCCGAAACCTTCGGCAACACCGCCGGCAGCGCGGAAATGCCCGCACCGCTGGCATATACTCAAGATGGATATGCCAGAAGAAAAAACTGCGGTCCCCGCCGTGAACCGCACCTTCTACATCGAAACCTTTGGCTGCCAGATGAATGTCCACGACTCGGAAAAGGTCATCGGCACACTGGAGCAGCAGGGCTATACCCGCGTCGAAACCGAAGCAGACGCCGACCTCATTCTCTACAACACCTGTTCCATCCGCGATAAAGCCGAGCAGAAGGTCTTCCACCGCCTCAACGACTACAAAAAGCTCCACGCGGAAGGGAAGCGCTTCGCCGTCCTCGGCTGCGTCGCCCAGCAGGAAGGCGAAAAGATCTTCGAGCGTGCCCCGTTCGTCTCGCTGGTTTCCGGCTCCGCATCTTATCGCAAACTTCCTGAGATGCTGGTGCAGCTCGAGCAGGGAGCCAACCGCATCACCGGCCTCGACGACCGCCAGACGGAAGAAACCTTCGAAACCGAATTCACCGCCCGCTCCAACGCGCATCGCGGCTACATCACCATCATCGAGGGCTGCGACAAGTTCTGCGCCTACTGCGTCGTCCCCTACACCCGCGGCAAGGAGCGCAGTCGCACCTCCGCCTCGGTCCTCGCTGAAGCCCGCCGTATGGCCGACTCCGGCTATACCGAAATCCAGCTCCTCGGCCAGAACGTCAATTCCTACCGCGACCCGGAAGGGAAGAAGAGTTTCGCCGAGCTGCTCGCCGCCGTCGGCCAGATCCCCGGCATCCAGCGCGTCCGCTTCACCACCTCGCATCCGCGCGACTTCACCCGCGACATCGTCGAAGCTATCGACGCCGTACCTTCGCTCTGCGACCACGTGCATCTTCCCGTCCAGAGCGGCTCCTCGCGCGTCCTCCATCTCATGCAGCGCGAATACACCCGCGAGCAGTACCTCGAGCGCATCTCCTGGATCAAGTCCGCAAACCGCCCCATCAGCATGACCACTGACATGATCGTCGGCTTCCCCGGCGAAACTCCCCAGGACTTTGAGGAAACCATCACCCTCGCAGCCGAAGTCCAGTACGACGGCATCTTTGCCTTCAAGTATTCGCCGCGTCCCAACACGCCGGCCATCACCATGGCAGATTCCATCCCTGAGCAGGAAAAGTCCATGCGCCTGCAGATCCTGCTCGACCGCCAGCGCGAAATCCAGCGCGCCAACTATGCAAAGCACGTCGGCCAGACAATAGAAGTCATGGTGGAGGGCCACAATTCCGCCCGCGGGCAGGTCATTGGGCGCACCTCGCAGAACAAGACGCTCAACTTCACCACCCGGCAGCCCATCCTGCCCGCACCCGGCAGCTATCTCAAGGTGCTGGTGACAAAGAGTCTGCCAAACAGCCTCGTCGGCGAGGCCATCGCCTGATCCGCAAACCCGTCGAACGGTTCGCGGCAAGGCAGCAAGGAGCCTGGCAATGCAGATCGAAATGAAAATTCGCGGCCTGATGGTCGACCCCTCCACCAATATGCCCATCGTCATTCTCAAGGACGTCAACGGCGACGCTCTGCTTCCCATTTGGGTCGGCCCCTACGAGGCCCACGCCATCGCCACGGAAATCGAGAAGGCATCCACGCCCCGTCCCATGACCCACGACCTCCTCAAGAACCTCATGCACGGCCTCAACGCCCAGCTTCAGCGCGTTGTCGTCTCGGAACTGCGCGACGACACCTTCTACGCCGTCATCTGGATGGAGCAGCAGGGCGAAACCGTCACTCTCGACGCCCGCCCCTCCGACGCCCTCGCTCTCGCCCTCCGCGCCGACTGCCCCATTTTTGTCGAGGAAGAGGTGCTGCGGACCGCCAAGGTTTTGCCGCATCCGGTCGACTCCCCCGGAAGCTCCGCCGAACTTCGCAAATGGCTGGAGGATCTCGGCGACGAAGACCTCGGCAAATACAAAATGTAGTGGCGTCTGATCGAGGGATCACCCCGGCACTCCGTGCCGTCGCGATCATGGACAGCCTGTTTCTGCAGGTCCGCCCCTACCAGTAAATCTTCTTGTTGTTTCGGTAGAGGTTCAGTTTGCTGCTCAAGTAGCGCCGCGGATGCTTCGGAATGTGCCGGTAGTGCTCAAGAGCCTTGACCGCGCTGTACGGTCCACGATGTCGCTGAATCTCAAGACATAGCTCCACCACATGATGAAATCGCACCGGTTCTGAGAACCACTTTTCCCACTCCTGCCGGGCGT
>JAJZJJ010000472.1 GCA_021810175.1 Acidobacteriota bacterium
AAATATCCGCTGCTCTTCCTCACCCAGCGCGCCCCCGGCCACAGCAACCTGGGCCCGCAGATTCACCTCGACCTGATGGAAGCCAACCGCCGCCAGTTACTGGACGCCGGCCTGCAGGCCGAGGCGATTGCCGTCCTCGGCGACTGCACGCAGTGCCAGAACAATCGCTACTTTTCCTATCGCGCTGAGCAGGGCTTTACGGGGCGATCCCTGTCCGTCGTGGGCATCCAGACCTGAATCCGGGGATCGCCCCGCATTCCGCGGGTGCGCCGCTGAGCGCTTCAGACAGTTCGCTCGCCGGCCCTGCGAATCGTGAGCACCGGTGAACGGGCCCCGGCGATGATGTTATAAACCGTGTTATCCCCGTGGATTAGCCAGAAGCCCACGTCGCTGTTGACACCTAGCACAATCAGGTCGGTATTCATCTCCGTGGCCACATTCAGCACTTCCTCAACCGTGTCGCCGATCTCCACCTGGACCGTGGGATGGGACCAGAGGGGCGCTTCGTCGGGAATGATCCGCTGCATCTCCGATTTGGTCCATTCGACAATCCTGTCCGAGTCGTGCTGCGTCTGCACATCGCGCGAGAGCACATGCAGCAGCGTGATGTCCGCGCGGTAAAACTCCGCCAGTTCGATGGCCATGCGGGCGCTTTCCTCATACCCCGCGCACAGCGACACCGGATGCAGGATTCTGCGCGGCGCGCCGAACGAGGAGGCTTCGTGCGCGTGCGGCCCAATCGTGCATACCGGCACATCCGCCGCTCGCAGAATCTCCACGGCCACCGAGCCAAGGAACAGCCGTTTCAGGTGGCGGCGTCCATGTGTTCCAATCACGATCCGCCCCGCCCTGATCTCCCGGGCGATGGCGGGAATATGCTCGCGGGGGAAGCCGTGTACCACTGAGATCTCGCACGGGATGCCGTCCTCGCGAATGCGCGCGGCCACAGATTCAAGCTGCCGAGTGGCTTCCCGCGTGAGAGCCGCCGCGTCTTCCGGCGAAATCGCGCCGGTATTGAGCGCGGCCGTCTCTCCCGGTGGAATCACGTGAACCAGCGTGAGCGCCGCGCCGCAGGCGCGTGCCTGTGCGACGGCGTGCGGAATGAGGTAATCCGTGTCGGCCAGATCGGTCGCTACCAGAATCCTGTCCGGTACGACAAAAGCCCGGTTGGCGGAGGTGCGGTCGTCGAGGGTTTTCATTGCGAAAACCTCCTGCCGGAAGTCTGGCCCGGAGAGTCACAAATGACTGTGACTGGAGGCACAACCGGGTGTGACAGTGGTCACCCGCCCAGCCGCTCCCGATCAGGCTTAATGACTAAAGCCGGAATGCCGGGAAAAGAAATAACTGTCCTGTGATCCTGGTCACATACAGGGGTTTTTCCGCAAAGTTAGGGTCTGTCTGCAATCCCCGGAAATGTAGTTACAGAACAGGGAGGGGCCCGGATGGCCGAAGACGAATCGATACTGGAAACCTGTAGAAAGCGCGGTATCTCGCGTCGGCGATTCATGGAGTTTTGCGGAGCCATGGCGGCCACTCTGGCGCTGCCTGAAGCCTACGGACAAACCATCGCCGCGGCGCTCTCGCAGAAGCGCAAGCCGGTCATGGTGTGGCTGGAATTTCAGGACTGCGCCGGCAACACCGAGTCGATGCTGCGCTCGCCCCATCCGTCGATTGAAGACATTGTGCTGGAAACCCTCTCGCTCGAATACCACGAGACCATCATGGCCGGTTACGGCAAGCATGCCGAAGCCGCCCTGCAGCGGGTCGTCAGGGAAGAGAAGGGCAAGTATCTGGTGGTGGTCGAAGGCGCCATTCCCACAGCCGATGACGGCATTTACTGCACCATCAATGGCCGCACCGCGCTCGATATTGCCCGCGAAGTCTGTGGCGGAGCCGCGGCCACTCTGGCGGTCGGCGCCTGCGCCTGGGACGGCGGCCTCGTACGGTCGCATCCGAACCCGACCGGAGCGGTGGGATTGCAGGAGGCGGTTCCCGGCATCAGCATTGTGAATCTGCCCGGATGCCCGCACAACTCCGTGAATACCGTCGCCGTACTGGTGCACTACCTCACCTTTGGCGTGCTCCCCGCGATGGACGCCGAAGGCCGTCCGCTGTTTGTCTATGGAAATCTGATCCACGACCAGTGCGAGCGGCGCGCCCATTACGACGCCGGCCGCTACGTGCAGGAATGGGGCGACGAGGGCCATCGCAAGGGCTGGTGCCTGTACAAAATGGGCTGCAAGGGACCGGAGGCCAACTACAACTGCCCGGTCGTGCGCTGGAACGACGCGACCAGCTGGCCGGTCAAATCCGGGCACGGCTGCATCGCCTGCGCCTCATCGCGTTTCTGGGATACGAAGTCTCCCTTCTATGAGCGTCTGCCGCATCCCGCCGGTTTCGGCGTCGATGTGACCGCCGGCGAGATCGGCTGGACAGTGGTCGGCACCGTCGCGGCCGCCACCGCCGCCCATGCCGTCGGCCATGTGGTCCGGGATCACTTCCATCCGCACAACGAGAAGCCCGAAGAATCCGGCGCAAAGTCCACGAAGGAGGCGAACTGAAATGGCGCGAGTTGTCATCGATCCGGTCACGCGCATTGAGGGCCACCTCCGCATTGAGACGGAGGTGAACGGAGGCCGCGTCACCGACGCGTGGAGCTCCGGCACCATGTTCCGCGGTATTGAGCTGATCCTGCGCGGACGCGACCCCCGCGAAGCGTGGATCTGGGCCCAGCGTATTTGCGGCGTCTGCACCACCGTGCACGCCCTGGCTTCGGTGCGCGCCGTCGAAAACGCCGTCGGCGTCGAAGTTCCCGACAACGCTCGGCTGGTCCGCAACATTATTGCCGGAGCGCAGAATGTTCAGGACCATGTCGTTCACTTCTACCACCTTCATGCGCTCGACTGGGTCGATGTGACCTTAGCCTTGAAGGCCGATCCGGCAAAGACTTCGCAGCTGGCGCAGTCCATCTCGGAATGGCCGAAGTCGAGCACGACCTACTTTAAGGGTGTCCAGGACCGCGTCAAGGCGCTGGTCGCCAGCCGGCAGTTGAGCCTCTTTAGCAGCGGTGACTGGGGACACCCTGCTTACCAACTGCCGCCGGAAGCGAACCTGCTTGCTGTCGCGCACTACATCGAGGCGCTTGATATGCAGCGGGACTTCATTCGCATCCACGCGGTCCTGGGCGGTAAAAATCCTCACCTCCAGACCTTCCTGGTGGGTGGGATGGCTACCGCCATCGACGGCAACGAGCCGGAAGCCGTCATCAATCCGGAGCGGATCACGCTCTTCAATGAGCTGGTGCAGCGCGCCCAGACCTTCGTCAATCAGGTCTACGTGCCCGATGTGCTGGCCATTGCCGGCTTCTACAAGGAGTGGTTCGGCTACGGCGAGGGCCTCGGCAACTTCATGGCCTACGGCGATCTTCCGGCGGGCAGCATCTACGATCCGGCAAGATTCTTCTTCCCGCGCGGCATCGTGCTGGGCCGCGATCTTACCCATCTTCATGCCGTCGATCCCGGCAGGGTTTCGGAGTACGTAACCCACTCCTGGTACGAGTATTCCGTTGGCGATCAGGCCAGTCTCCAGCCCGCAAAAGGCGAGACCAGCCCGCGTTACTCCGGCCCAAAGCCGCCCTACGACCGTCTGGACACAGACGCGAAGTAC
>JAJZJJ010000473.1 GCA_021810175.1 Acidobacteriota bacterium
GAGGCCCGGTTATTCGCTGGCGAGCTGCTGCTGGATCAGGCGCTCGACGAGGGGCTGAAGCGGCGTACCGTCCCTGGGCAGGATAAAGTCGCCGGCTTTGTCGGACCAGTCGAGTTTGAAGCTGGTGGCGAGGGCGGAGATCCAGATCTGGCGAACGGGCGTGTTGGGCGTGATGACGAATTTTGCGCCGGATTCTTCAAAGAGGACGTTGAGCACGCCATTTTGTTCTTCGACTTCGAATCCGCCGTCCTCTTCGGCAGCCAGAAGGGCCTTTTTCAGGGCTTCGAGAGACCGGTCGGCATGATTGCGGAAAGCAGTTTCGTCGAGCATACAGAACCAGTGTATCGTTGGATTCCGGGTGAATTATGACGGAATCTTCAGAGAGTCTTCAGAATGCCGTAATCTGAGCGCCGCATCGTGAGAGTAGTGTTGGTTGGCAAGGAGCGATGCATGCGTATAGCCACGGTGCTTGTTCTGCTGGCGTTGGTTGCCGACGGCAGCGGTTACGGGCAAAAGGCACCTCCGGTACGGAAAACTCAGCAGAAACCGGTGGAAACAGAGGTAAAAGCCGCGTCCGAGAGCGCCGGGCGGCTGATGAAAGACGTGATCTACAACGAGCTGCACGACTGGAAGGACCACAGCTTCTGGGAATATCGCAGCCACGTGGTGACGGGCAGCAAAAACGTTTTGCGTGAACAGATCGATACGCCGGACGGGCCGGTGTACGAGATATTGGCGCGCGACGGCAAGCCGCTGGAAGGCGCACAGGCGGCGGAGGAGAAGGAACGACTGGCGAGCCTGTTGAGCGACCCGGGGGAAATCCAGAAGAAGGAGCAGGAACACGCGAGCGACGAGGCGCGGCTGGGTCAGATCATGGCGCTGATGCCGAAGGCGTATGTGTTTCACTATGTGGGCGCGACGACCGGTGATCACGTGGTGCTCAAGTTTGGTCCGAACCCGCAGTTTTCGCCGAGCGGGTATCTGGATCGGATCATGTACGGGCTTTCAGGGCAGATTGTGGTGAATCAGCGGCTGAAGCGCATGGTGTCCATGGACGGACTGCTGGCGCACAAGATCGAGTTTGGATTCGGAATCCTGGGATATGTGGATCCGGGCGGGACGTTCCGGATTCACCGTACGCAGGTAAGCCCCACGCACTGGAAGACGGATCTGGTGGCTGTGAATGTGCATGGGCGGATTCTGCTGTTCAGCAACGTGAGCAAGCGGGAGAAGGAAACGCGGTGGGGATTCACGCCGGTGCCGCATAACATTACGCTCGCCGAAGCCGATACTGAGCTGAAGCAGGCGGCCTCAGCCTACCAGGCCAGCCGGCAAACCTTGACGGATGTGGAGGTGGATGGGGAAACGGCGTTGGCCTCAGACGGGTCGGGGCATTGAGAGCCGGATCGGGGAGCGGGATGAGACAGGGACTATAGGTCCTGTTCGTCGGCTTCCTGGTCTTCTTCTGCGGAAGAGGGCGGGGATATGGTCCGGACTGGGGAGGGTGACTGGGACTGACCTTTGACGCCGCGATTCGGGTTGGTTCTGTTCCACGCTTCGAGTTCTTCACGGGTGACAAGAAAGCGGCGGATGTAGCGGAGCGGGTCCTCCGATGCAGCCATTTCGCGGAGGTGATAGAGCCAGGCGTCGGGTTTGGTGGTGCGGCGGGTGAAGGCCTTGCGACGGACGGTAATGATTTTGCCGCCTTTGCTGGGGCGTTTGTATTCGACAGTGGGGACGACGAAGGTAATTTGCGAACCCTGTTTCCAGAAGCACTGGGCGAAGTCGTGCGAGAAGAGCAGGGCGTAGTAGCGGTGGTCGCTGGAGAGGGTATCGATGGCGGTTTCGAAGTCCTGCCAAGGGGTGTGAATTCTGGACTTGTACCAGCGGCGAAAGAGGAACCCGTTGTTTCGGGCGTGCAGCACGAGCAGCGCGAGCACTTCTTTTCGGGTCATAGCCTATTGTGACGCTGAGGTAGAGTGAAGGCGAGCATGAATTCTTGAGGGAAGCGATTACCGAAGAGATACAGCCGGTGGGCCAGCGCGGTGTGGCGCTGGCTCACTTTATTCCGAAGTATTTTGGACCCTCCCCGGGCTGCGGGCGTGGAGCCTTCTCCGGGCTACGGGCTGTTGCCTTTTCCTGGACTTCGGGTGCGACCCTATCCAGGCTCGAGGCGAGCATCCCTTCCCGGGCTCCAGGTATGGACCTTTCTCCGGGCTGCGGGGCGGTTGCCGATGACGGCTGTGACTCCCTGAAACCTGGCAAGTAGGAGAGGCTCCAGAGCGACTACACTTCCCATATCGGCATGTTCTTGCGATTTCTTAATTCTTTTTTGGTACTGCGTCTTGTTTTGATACCGAGCCTCGCGATGGCGATTTGGGCGATGGAAGTGCCGTGTTCAAGGGCCGAAGTGGTGAATACGGCTGCGCTGAACCGGACGCCGCAGGTGCAGGCGGGGTTTACCTGCTTTGACAATATGGACTACGCCTGTGCGCTGGGTATCTTTGACCGGGTGCGGAGGGAGCAGCCTGGGAATCCGCTGGCAACGGATTATCTGCTGAACGTGCGGGTGTTTGCCGAATTGAACCAGCTGGATTTGCTGGATACGACGTTTTATGCGACGGATGGGTTCCTGACGGGGCGTCATGCGGTGGCTGCTGACGCGGCGGTGAGCGAGCAGATTGAGGGGCTCGCGCAGCAGGCGATCGATGAAGCGAATGCGCGGCTGAAGTCGAACGGCAACGATGTGGATGCGCTGTTTGCGAAGGGCTGGGCCGAGGCACTGGATGCGACGTACATCGCGATGGCGGAGCGCGGGTATGGGAAGGCGTTCCGGCTGGCGCTGCGGGCGCGCAGCAACAGTGCGGCGGTGCTCAATAAGGATCCGAACTACGTGGACGCCAAGATGGTGGTCGGCGTGTATGACTACGTGGTGGGCGCGCTGCCTTGGGAGTTCAAGCTGCTGATTGGGATTATGGGGATTCACGGGTCGAAGTCGGAGGGAATGGCGCTGCTGTGGGATGCGGCCGAGCACGGAGTGATTACTTCGGTCGAGTCGCGGACGGCGATCATGCTGTTTTTGCGTCGCCAGGCGAAGTACGGGGAGGCGATCCAGATCGCGAAGCAACTCTCGAAGGAGTATCCGCACGATTACCTGTTCAGCCTGGAGATTGCAAATCTGGAAAAGGACAAGGGGCTGGGCATGACGGCGGTATATGCCTACGAACACACGCTGGAAGAGGCGAAGAAGCCGGGATTCTTTGAGAATGCGCATGTGGAGCTGGCGGATTTTGGGCTGGGCGAGGCGCTGAAGGGGCAGAGACACTTTGCCCAGGCGGTGCAGGCCTACGAGGAGGGTGCAGAACAGCCGACGACCAGCCCGGAGCTGAAGCAGCGTTGCCTGCTGGCGGCGGGTGAAACGCTGGATCTGGCCGGTGAGCATGGACGAGCGGCAGCGATGTACCGGGAAGTGATCGCCGTGCGCGGGGATACGGTGGAAGCGGACAAGGCTCGGCGGTACATGCGTTCACCGTATACATGGCATGGGTAATTGGTTAGAGGGAACCCGAAGTGGAACCAGGGCGGGCCCTGCATCGTATCTATTTGTGCCGGACGGGATTCCGGCGAAGGCGATTTCGGCTTATGCTGAAAAGCTGCCTTACAG
>JAJZJJ010000474.1 GCA_021810175.1 Acidobacteriota bacterium
GGCCCGCCCAAAACTCGCATCTAAAATGACATCATGACCCCAGGCATTTCCTCCAAGCGCCGCTCTAAAACTCCGCCCCCGGGCGAAACCGGCCAGGAAGCGCTCTATTTGCGCTCCTTGAGCGACAGGCAGGTCATCGTCACCATCAAGCTCCGCGACGGCGAAACCGTGCGCGGCTGGATCGAGTACTTCGACGACGGCATGTTGCGCCTGACCCGCGAGGGCCAGCCCAATCTCTTTATCTATAAGCACCAGATTCGCACCATCACCGAAGCCGGCCGCCGCCGCACCCCGCGCACCGCTCTGGCTGACGGCTCAAGCTCCGGCGAGGCCGCCTCGTGAGCGCCGCCGCCGGATCACCGGCGAGCAAAATGGTCTGGATTCCCGCCGCCTCCGCCATTGCCCGCGAAGCCGGCGCCCGCCTGCGCGAGTTTTACTCCCAGGGCGTTGAAACCGAGTACAAGGGCGATGTCGATCTGGTCACCGTCGCCGACCGCGCCGTCGAAAAGCTCATCCGCACCCGGCTGGCCGAGGCCTTCCCCGAGCACGGCATCTACGGCGAAGAAGGCACCCGCGACCGCCTCGACCGCGAATTCCGCTGGTATGTCGACCCCCTCGACGGAACCACCAACTTTGCCCACGGCTTTCCCCAATTTGCCGTCTCCCTCGGCCTCGAACACCGTCCCGCCTCCATTCAGCCCGGCGAAGACGGTACCCTCGTGGCCGGCGTCATCTACGACCCCCTGCGCGATGAGCTGTTTGCCGCCGAGCGCGGCCGCGGCGCGCAACTGAACGGCCGCCCCATGCACGTTTCCCGCACCGGCAATCTGGGCGAAGCCCTCCTGGCCACCGGATTTCCCAGCCGCAAGCGCCACGCCAGCCCCAACATCCACTTCTACCAGGAGTTCACCCTGCGCTCGCACGGCGTCCGCCGGGCAGGCTCCGCCGCGCTCGACCTGGCCTATGTGGCCTGCGGCCGCATCGACGGCTTCTGGGAGCTCAATCTCACCCCCTGGGCCACCGCCGCCGGCATTCTCCTCGTCGAAGAAGCCGGAGGCCGCGTCACCGACTACGCCGGCCAGCACTACCGCCTCGCCAGCGACGAAATCCTCGCCTCCAACGGCCCCATTCACCAGGAGTTAATGTCCTGCTTTGAAGCCATGTTCGCCGGCCGGGATCTGGCGCCCATCCCCACGCCCCAGGAGTACGCCGCACGCCGCGCGGCACGCGACGCCTGATTCCCGCATCGCAAAACGCGCAACTCTTCAACCTGCCCCCGGGGTCGTATGCTAGTATCAGCGTCGAGAACTCTTCCCACGCGGAGACACAAGAAGATGGCATATGTGATTGCAGAACCCTGTATCGGCACCAAGGACTCTGCCTGTGTGGACGCCTGTCCAGTCGTTTGCCTCCACCCCAAGAAAGACGAAGAAGGCTTCGCAGAGGCTGAACAGTTGTATATCGATCCGGTCGAGTGCATCGACTGCGGCGCGTGCGTCCCGGCCTGTCCGGTGTCGGCTATTTTTGCCTTGGACGACGTTCCGGAAAAATGGTCCGATTTCACCGCCAAGAACGCAGCTTATTACGGCCGCTAAGTATTTTTTGAGCGCCAGCAGGCCCTGAGCCATATCACCCGCGTCCGCCAAGGTTCCTCCTTTGCGGACGCGTGCCTTTTGGCGCATTCGCAAGCAATGGATAAGCAATGGATAGAAGACCCGCTTCCGCAAAGGAATAAGTCGGCATCTCTCCACTAAGTGCCCTCCGCTAAAACCGGAGGCTTGATGGTATGTAACCCATTAAAGGGGCCTGAGGTGGCGTACTTGCATGTGTGCAGCCTGCCCTGATCCCGCGCCGCAGGCGCAGTGTTCATGAGCACCGCGCTTCAGCGTGGAGACAAAGTGCGGTATTGATGCGCGGAGTCCCGTAGGGATGTTGCTTGGACCCGCGGCGTTCCCCATGAGCGCATAGGAGGTCGATTCCATGAAATCCCGTTTCCCCCAATATTTCGGCGCAACCCTCCTCAGCGTACTTCTGCTTTCCGCCGCGGGCTGCCGCGCATTGAAGAACAGCAGCGCCTTCCGGCCTCAGAATGCGGCCAACTCCGCCACCAGCTACCAGCTCAAGGGTGTGGTCCTGGGCAAAAGCCCGGCCCTGAAAGAGATCAGCATCCATCAGGACGCCATTCCCAACTTCGAGCCGGCAATGAACGCGGTCTACGAGGTGACGAGTCGCGACATGCTGCTTCGCCTTCAGCCGGGCGACCAGATCGCGGCCCAGGTGGTTCCCGCGCCAGGCGACGCCAACAACCACCTGCAACATCTCGCCATCGTTTCCACGCCCAAAGCAAACTTCAACACCAGCTCGCTGCCGGCGCACCGCATCCTGCTCGGCGAACAGGTCCCCGATATTCCCTTTGTCACCCAGAACGGAAAGACCGTCACTTTCAGCCGCTATCGCGGCAAAGCGGTCCTCATTACCTTCTTCGATTCCCAATGCACCGAAGATTGCCCCGTCATCTCCGCGCACATGAAAGCGGTCAATAATCTGCTGACCAAGAACCCCGCCGCCTACGCCAAAAGCCATCTGCTCAGCATCAGCATCGATGCGGCCCACGATACGCCGCCCGTGCTGCGCAAATACGGCCTGAAGTACCTGAATGGCAATGCCGCCGGCTTCTCGCACTGGGGTTTCGTCCACCTCACGCCCACGAATACCGAGCGCATGGCGACAGCATTCGGCGTGGTCTATGTCCAGGAAGCGCACGACATCGACCACACCATGCAGACCGCGCTCATCGGCAAGGACGGCAGGCTGGTCCGCACCTGGGCGGGAGACCATTGGAACCCCAGCGCCGTAGCCAAAGCAGTCGCCGCCGCCTCCTGATCTCTGACCGCATCTTCCCCAGTCCAGCCAACCGCATCGCCCCAGCCGGGACACACGCAGAACGCCTCACCGCGGCGCATCCACAAAAAGTCAAGCACCTCTATCCAGAACTCTCACTCCCACAACAACTTGCATTTGCAGGCAATTTCCCTCTTTCCCCGTAGAATAAAAACGAAATCGCGCGCTAAGCACGCAGCCGCCAGCCTGCCAACCCGCAAACTCGCCGGCCTGCCAAAGAGGATCTTATGACCATCGCCAACTCACTAACTCCACTAACTCCGCAAGCTCCGCTAACCCCGCTCTGAACAGACCCACCCCCCTAAAATATTTTTCTTTTCCACAGATTTCTTGCAGCTAATTTTCTCGCCAACCCCCAACAAGATCACGGATCGTGGGCTCCGATTCTGAAACCAGACCTGGAATAGCCAGTTTCAAAGCTGTGCGCTCTGAAGTCGCCGGTAATGAAGCCCGAAGTCCGTTCCCTCACCAGGCCAGCTAAAAGCTGGTAAGTATCCTGCGGTTAAGCCGTAGGCTTTATGGTTTGTGTCCTCTCAAAGAGGCCTGAAGTGGCGTACTTGCATGTGCGCAACTTGCCCTGATTCCGCGCCGCAGGCGCAGAGTTCATTAGCCCCCGCGCTTCAGCGTGGGGATGAAGTGCAGAATTGATCTCCGGAGTCCCGTAGCGACGTTGCTTGGCCCCGCGGCGTTCCCGCGAAGGCCCGGTAGGAATGGCTCTCGGAGCCGCTCCCGCAAAGGTCGCACCTCTGCGGCCTCACCGGCA
>JAJZJJ010000475.1 GCA_021810175.1 Acidobacteriota bacterium
AGGGTCAGATCCGCAGGAGGTCTTCGGGGCGGTCCAGGTCCAGGACGCCGTCGGGCCAGGGCACCGTTGCGACGGTATCGCCTGCCTGGCGGATGAGGTCGCGTGCGCCGCGATCGCCGTGGAGGGCGAGGAGCCGGGGAAACATGGATGCCGAGAAGACTGCGGGGACGCCGGTACGGTCGGCGTAGGCGGAAGCGGTGATGGGTGCGCCCGAGTCCGTGTGCCGCCGGAGGAGCGAGTGGAGGTGGTCCAGGGTGAGGCGGGGCTGATCGCAGACCAGCAGCAGGAGGGCCTGGGGAGGTGAGCCGGGGCGGGTCAGAAGGGCCTCGACGCCGGCGCGGAGAGAGCTGCCCATTCCTTCCGGCCAGGCCTGGTGGACAATGGCGTGAGCGTGGAGGCCGTTGATCTGGGGCTGCATACGCGCAGCTTCAGAGCCCAGGACGACGATGACGGGCGAGCAGGCCGCTTCGACGGCGAGCCGGGCGGTGCGCCGCAGCAGGCTTTCGCCATCCTTTTGAATCAGCTGCTTGGGTTGACCCAGGCGAGTCGAGGCGCCGGCGGCCAGGAGCACCGCGGCGGAGCGGGGATCAGGCATGGGTGGAGAGATGGTTGACCGGGACGGCGCGAGTTGTGCGTCCGGAGAGGACGGCCTGGATCTCCGCGACGATGGAGAGGGCGATGGGCACGGGAGCATGGCCGCCGAGGTCGAGGCCGACCGGCGCGTGGAGGCGCTCCATGCATTCTTTGGGGGTCAGGCTGAGTTCGGGGGCGACTTCGCCGGCCAGGCGCTCAGTTCGGAGGCGGGGGCCAAGCATGCCCAGATATTTCAGCTTCATGGGGAGCAGGGTTTGGAGCAGCGCGCGATCCTGTTCGTAGCTGTGGGTCATGACGACGGCGGCGTCTTCGGGGCGGAGCGCGGACAGCGCCTCTTCGGAGGCGACGATGCTGGCGGCCTGGGGAAAGCGCTCGGGGCGGAGGAGATTGGAGCGGCCGTCGGCGACGGTGACATGCCAGCCGAGGGTGGCGGCAAAGTCGACGAGCGGGCGGGCGTCGTCGCCGGCTCCGAAGATGCAGAGAGCCTGGGGAGGAGCAAGGTATTCGACGAAGAGGCCGTCCGTGTGCCGGGAAGTACGGCGCTGCAGGGCGTCGGCGGCCAGGGCGCGCTCCTGTTCGCCGGGATCGGCGGCGAAGACGGCTTCGCCGGCATGGTTGAGGATGAGGGCGGTTCCGGGACGGGCGGGGGACGTTCGCGAGACGATCACGGAGGCGGTGCGTTCGACGTGGCCGCGGCGCAGGGCTTCGAGCACGGCGGTTGCCGCGGGCTGGCGTTCGAGCAAAAGGATGACGGTGCCGCCGCAGCCGAGGCCCCAGGGCATTTCGCCTTCGTCGTCAAAGAAGCTGCTGTAGCGCTGGATGGATGAGCCCGATTCGGTGAGCCACCAGGCTTTTTTGATCACTTCGGCTTCCAGGCAGCCGCCGCTGATGGTTCCGGCGCGGTCTGCAGCCGAGGTGAGGAGCATGCGGGCGCCGGGACGCCGGTAAGCCGAGCCTTCGACTGCCACCACGGTGGCGAGGCAAATCTGCTCGCCGCCGGAGGTGGCGCGCTTCCAAACTGCCAGTATGTCCCGCAACTCCGCCATATTCGAGATCCAGCCAGAAGAATTTCACCCTGTCATGGGGCGGTGGTGCGAAGAGGCCCTAGATTTGGGTGGCGTTATGCGCGGCGGGCGCGCTGTCTTTACGCCGCCGGCTGAGGACAAATTCGTTGTCGCTGCTGCGGCGCTTTTCGGTAGCGCGGTCGATCTTGCGCCAGAAGGCGACGAAATAGTCGACGGCCGAAATGGTGGACACGGCGGCCATGTAGTAAATGCCGACGACGGCGATGAGGTGGACGGGAACGATGAACCAGCCGAAGTGCCACATCTGCCAGCCGCGATCGACCACGGCGGCCACGACGGAGACAATCTGAATGACGGTTTTGAGCTTGCCGAGATCGCTGGCTTCGATGGTGAAGCCCTCGGTGGAGGCGATGGAACGCAGGCCGCTGACGAGGAATTCGCGGCCGATGACGACGACCACGATCCAGGGCTTGACCACGGCGGGATTGAAGACGAGAAGGGTGACGTAGGCGGAGGTGATCAGCAGCTTGTCGGCGATGGGGTCGAGCAGCATGCCCATGGTCGTAATCTGGCCGCGATGGCGCGCCAGGTAGCCGTCGATGCCGTCCGAAATGGACAAGAGGATGAAGAAAAGGGAGGCGACAACTTCCTGCTCGCCGTGCCAGCCGCCATGGGGAAAGTGCGGCGACAGCATCCAGATAAGGACGGGAACGCAAAAGATGCGGCCCAGCGTAATGGAATTCGGCAAATTCACGGAAGGAGGCCCGCGCCTACAGCCATTATGCACCAGGCCCGGAGGGTCCCAGGAAGGTGGGGGAAATTCCGTCACCGGAGGTCACGGCGAGGGGCTTTGACCCCTCGCATGGCCGGTATGGGTTGGCGGTTATTTTCCGGCGGGAGCTGACTGCTGCATGGAACGAATCCAGGCGATGATTTGCCAGCGTTCCTGGGTGGGCAGGACGCCCCAGGGCGGCATTCCGTGGTTCAGGTCGCCGTTCTGGATGATCCACATCAGCTCGCCGTCGGTGGCTTTGCGGACGACGGGAGCGAGCAGCGAGGGCTTGCCCTCGGTTCCCTGAAGCTTGTCGCCATGGCAGACGGCGCAGGTGGAGGCGTACGCTCGCTTGCCAGCGGCGATGGCGGCGGGTTTGCCGAGGTAGGGGTCAACTTTAGCACGCTGCGCCGCAGGAACATGCTTCATCCAGGTTTGGCTGATCTGGGGGCCGGATTCGGCTCCGGCAACCATGGCTGCCAATCCCATTGCCAGGCTGAAGAAAACAAATTTGCCCATTTTCATCGCGTCTCCCCGGCACCGCGCGGGCACCTGAAAAATGTGAAATTTCCGAATATCCGGCTGGCCGGAAGGCCAGCTTCGGCCGTACCCGGCATAGCCTAAAGCCGCAGAGCGGACGTTCTGGTCTTCGTATTTTACATAGAGGCGGGGGTTCACCGGAGAGGCTTCCCGCAGTGGGGGAAATGGTTCTCCGGCTGTCGGCCTGATTTCCATGAAAGTGAATGGGATTTGAGGCTACAACCTGATCCCGGAACAATCGCCGCGCTTTCAGCGTAGAAGTGTTCGTTCGCTGGCTCTCATCGTGAACCGGAAAGGCCGAGTATGTTTAGCGATCTGAAACTTGCGTTCCGCAATCTGGCGAAGTCGCCTGGTTTCACCCTCACGGCCATCATCACGCTGGCGCTCGGCATTGGAGCCAACGCCATCGTTTTCAGCGTGCTGAACGCGCTGATTCTGCGGCCGGTGAATGTTCCGCATGCGGAGAACCTGTACATGGTGCAGCGGATGAAGTGGGCGTCGCAGTCGTATCCGGACTACAAGGATCTGCGCGACCGCAACCGCACATTTCAGTCGCTGATCACGTTTCAGATTATTGGGCCTGCGGGGGTGGACAGCGGGCACAATCCCACGATTGCGTGGCCGTACCTGGCCAGCGGGAACTACTTCGACGCGCTTGGAATTCAGCCTTATCTCGGGCGGTTTTTCCATGCCTCGGACGAGAAGGGAATGAACTCGGCGCCGGATGTGG
>JAJZJJ010000476.1 GCA_021810175.1 Acidobacteriota bacterium
GGAAGAAGATCGTGCGCCTTGCCCCGGAGCGCCGCGTCTATTTCGTCAACACCGATCACGCTCAGCCCGCCACCGTCGTGGCCATTCACTCCACCCTGGAGAACGACCTCTACGTGGTCTTCGAGGGCGCCAACCCGGACAACGACAAGCCCATCATCAAGTTCTTCATCAATCCGCTGGTCAACTGGATCTGGATGGGTCTGGTGGTTGTGGTCTTCGGTACCTTTATCGCCCTGGTTCCAAAGCTTCAACCCTCCTCCCAGCGCCTTGAGGCCCCCCTCCCGGTCCCCCCGGATCTGGCTCTCGGTGGCAACCTGCAGCGGACACCCTCTCCTTTAAGCTCGCCCGAGGGCCCTCATGTATAAACGCTCGCTGCAGCTTCTGCTCGTCGTCTTCGCTGCCTTTACCATGCTTGGCGCCACTTCGCCTTCGGCGCGCTTCCAACGCCTGGGCCATGACCTGATGTGTACCTGCGGCTGCAGCGAGATCCTGCTGGAGTGCAACCATGTGGGCTGCCCCAACTCCACGGCGGAGATCGCGGACCTCCGTGCCCAGCTCAACGCTGGAGCCTCCGATGCCGGCATCTTCAAGTTCTTCGTAGCCAAGTACGGCCCCACGGTGTTAGCCGAGCCGGTGCGCGGTGGTTTTGACGATGTCGCCTGGGTGGGCCCATTCGCCTTTCTTCTGCTGGGCGCCGTGCTCATCCTTGTCCTGTTGCGCCTGTGGCAAAAGCGCCACGCCCAACTGGCCCCGGCCTCCAATCTCCCGCCCGAGACCACCGATGCTCTGCGTGAGCGTATCCGCAAGGAGACCCGCTACGGCGAGTAGTCTGGTCATCGATCCGCCAAAATCGGCAGCCTAAGTCTCAGCCTCTATCCAGGGAGTAAACTGGTGGGGTAATTTCGACCCCGGATCCCTTGGCTCCATGACCCGCCTGGAACTACTCACGATCGTTGTGGGCCGTGCGCGCAGCAACGGCTTTGAGTTCCGCCGCTGGTACACCAGCCGGCTTGGCCTTCCCTGGATCAGCGCTGAAGCGGCACTCACCCTCCTCGATCAACAGCGCCGCTACTACGCGCTCTTGTTCTCCCATGAATTCGCCCATGCCTTTTGGAAGGCCGGTGAAGAGATCACCTTTGCCGTCCCCGCCCAGACCTTTCAGCGCCCCAGGCCGGACGGCACCATCCAGACGGTGCAACGCAAAGGCTTCATCCGCCGCTCCGCGCGCCGTGACGCCTGGCGCTACCACCTGCGCGAGATGGCGCTGGCGGAAGAGCCGCTCCGCTATTTGCGCAAGTACTTGAACGTGGAAGAGGATCTGAGCGAAGAGATCCAGATGGCCAAGGCCGAAGAGAACGGCGCCGCAGCATCCTCCAGCGGTGACAACGGCCGGCCCGCAATTGGGAACAAAGGAGGAAACCGGGCCGGCGGCGGCAGCAGAGCCAAATCCACGCTCTCGCCCACTTCACCAGCAGACCGCCGGGGCAAGCCCCTTCCGCGTCCTATTCCCACCGGCACGCCTGCTTTCCTGCTCCGTCCCTTGAAGTAGCCTTCCGGTGGGGCGCTGAGAAAAAGACCAGCGTGCCAACCCACTCTTAACCTCCGTTGGTCATCTCCTTGAGTGCTCGCTGGGCTGCCTTCTTTACCTTGGGCACCGGATCCATGGTCAGACACTTCTTGTACTGGGCCTCCGCCTCATCGAGTTTGCCCAGCCGCCGCGCAGCCTCTGCCAGAGCCAAATGCGCCTGAGCGTCATCGTCGTCGATCGAAACCGCATCGCGTGCCCGGAGATACGCCCCCCTGTAGTTGCCGCTATCCTCGTAAAACGCGGCGACCTTCAGATCTTCCACCTCGCGTTGAACCCTCGTCTGGTGGAAGTCGATTCCGCCCTGCTCCTTCTTCATCCAGGCCGCTCTGCGCGCCGCCGCCGCAGCCGCCGCCGGGTCTGTATCCCCATCGCCCACTGGACCCGCGGGAGCCGCATCACTACTGGAGCTGCTGCTTGAACCACCTGAACCCGAACTTCCCGAACCCGAGCTTCCTGAACCCTGCATGGGTCCATTGTTGGAAGGGTTGGACGCTGCCGACGGCTGAGCGCCTCCGCTGGAATTATCTCCGGGAAACGGAAAGCGTGAAGCAGCCGGTGTCTGCCCGGCGCCTCTACTTCCTGGCTGACTACCCGGAGTGCTCGGACTCGGCGTTTCTCCCGGGTAGGGGAAGCTTTTGGCGGCACTGGATCCGGTAGCCGGAGCTTGACTCTGCGGCTGGGCGCTTCCACTCTGCGACTGGTTCGTACTGGGAGGCTGGCAGTTCGGCCAGAAGACGGTTTTGCCATTCGCATCGGTAAATGTGCATCCACCCTGCGGCTGGGCGCGCGCCACCTGCCAGGCGAACACCAGCCCCAAACCAGCGGCAACCGACACCAACCCTCTCAGCCTACACATCCTCAGCATGTATCTATTAGACGACATCCTGGCCGGCTGGGATAGCCCCAGATGCAGCGACCGCGGCCACCCTCTTGCTATACTCCAACCCATGCCGAGCCGCACCATCCGCCGTCCCCGCCTCCTGATCCGTTCTTCCTCCATCCATGCCGCTGGCTGCTACACCCTGGACCCGATCCCCAAAGGCCGCCGCATCCTGGAGTACGATGGACCCCGCATCTCCAAGCAGGAGGCTGACCAGCGCTACGCGGACCGGCCTGTCACCTATCTCTTCGGCTTTGGCGATCAGGGCGAGGTGATTGACGGCTTCGGCACGGCGATGTTTCTGAACCACTCCTGCGACCCCAACTGCCAAACCGAAGAGTCCAATGGCCGGGTCTACATCCGCGCCATCCGCGACATCGCCGCCAACGAAGAGCTGCTCTACGAGTACAATCTGTACGACTCCGACGACCAAAGCGCAGACTGTTTCTGCCAAGCTCCGCAATGCCGCGGCACCATGTTCTCTGATGAAGAACTCAGACGCCGGACGCGCAAGGGCTCCCGCAAAAAGCGCCAATCCTGAATGGGCCGGGATCTCCCCGGAGTGGAAACCTCATCGCTTCCATGAATCCTTCCTGCCCCGGCAGCGATGAACCTGATCCGGGCCCCGGCGAAGACTCTCGGCGAACGACGAGCCGGCCCGGAAGTGGAGTAGCTACGAAGCCTTGCCCTCGGCTTCCAGGCCCCTCCGTTGCCGGAGACGCCAGGTCTTCGCTCCGCGCTGATTGCTCCACACCTCCGGGCGATACAATCGACATCGTCAGGACCCTTCGACGATGGCCTACCAAGTCTTAGCCCGCAAGTACCGCCCCCAACTCTTCTCCGACGTCGTCGGGCAGGACCACGTCACCCGCACCTTGCTCAACGCCCTGACGCAGCATCGCATCGCTCACGGCTACATCTTCAGTGGTCATCGCGGCATCGGCAAGACCACCATCGCGCGCATCCTTGCAGCGGCGCTCAACTGTACCACTCCGGCTGGCTCCGAGGAGCGTCCCACTCAGGAACCCTGCCGCAACTGCGTCAACTGCCGGGAGATCTCCTCCGCCTCCCGCCAGGAGATCTCCATCTTTGAGGAGTCTCATTCCTTTGACGTCGAGGAGATCGATGCCGCCACCAACCGCGGCATTGACGACGCACGGCTGCTCACCGCCAAGATCCAGACCCGGCCC
>JAJZJJ010000477.1 GCA_021810175.1 Acidobacteriota bacterium
CTCCATGATGGGTTCGGGCGGCATGATTGTGATGGACGATACGTCCTGCATGGTCTCTGTCGCCCGCTTTTTTATGGAGTTCTGCATGACGGAGTCGTGCGGGAAGTGCCTGCCGTGCCGGGCGGGAACGGTGCAGATGTACGAGCTGCTGACGAAGATCTGCAAAGGCGAGGCGACGCACCGGGATCTGGATCAGCTGACGGAGCTGTGCGAGGTGGTGGGGGCGACGAGCCTGTGCGGGCTGGGGCAGACGGCGCCGAATCCGGTGCTGAGCACGCTGCGGTATTTCCGGCACGAGTATCTGGCGCACATCGATGAGAAGCGCTGTCCGGCGGGGGTGTGCGAATGCAGCGCGGCGGAGAAGGCAGCGCCGGTGGAGGTACACGCATGACCGAGGCGAACATTCGTACGCTGACGATCGACGGGGTGGACATCAGTGCGCGCGCGGATCAGACGATTCTGGAGGCGGCGCGGGAGCACAACGTCGACATTCCGACGCTGTGCCATATTGAGGGGCTGTCGAGCGTGGGATCGTGCCGGCTCTGCCTGGTGGAGGTGAAGGGCGCGCGGCGGCTGCTGCCGGCGTGTGTGACGCAGGTGGAAGAGGGGATGGAGGTGACCACTCATTCGCCGAGGATTGACCGCTACCGGACGATGGTGCTGGAGATGTTTTTCGCGGAGCGGAATCATGTGTGCTCGGTATGCGTGGCGAACGGATCGTGCGAGCTGCAGAGCCTGGCGCTGCGGCTGGGGATGACGCATGTGGAGATTCCGTATCGTTATCCGCAGCTGCCGGTGGATGCGTCGCATCCGCGGTTCACGGTGGATCAGAACCGGTGTGTGCTGTGCACGCGGTGCGTGCGGGTGTGCTCGGAGGTGGAGGGCGCGAACACGTGGGGAGTGATGGGCCGGGGCGGACACTCGATGGTAATTACGGATCTGAAGGAGCCGTGGGGCGATTCGGAGACGTGCACGAGCTGCGGCAAGTGCGTGCAGGTGTGTCCGACGGGGGCGCTGTTTGAGAAGAGCCATGTGGGGAGCAAGGCGCCGAAGCATCCGGAGTTTCTGCCGTATCTGCGGATCATGCGGGAAGGGGAGCAGGCATGAGCGATGTGACGACACTGGCTACGGTGTGGCTGGACGGCTGTTCGGGCTGCCACATGTCGCTGCTGGATATGGACGAACGGCTGATCGAGCTGAGCAGCCAGTTCGAACTGGTGTATTCGCCGCTGGTGGACCGGAAGACGTTTCCGGAGCAGGTGGATGTGACGCTGGTGGAAGGGGCGGTGGCGAGCGAGGAGGATCTGAGCAAGATCCGGAAGATTCGCGAGCATACGCGGATTCTGGTTTCGCTGGGGGATTGCGCGCTGACGGGGAATGTGTCGGCGATGCGCAACACGTGCGGACCCGGTCCGGTGCTGATGCGGGTTTACCAGGAGAACGCGGATGTGCAGCGGCAGGTGCCGCGGATTGGGGTTCCGGAGCTGCTGGCGCGGGTGCGGCCAGTGCATGAAGTGGTGCCGGTGGATGTATTTGTGCCGGGGTGTCCTCCTTCGGCGGAGACGATTTACCAGGTGCTGTCAGAGCTGCTGGCGGGCCGGGTGCCGACGCTGGGCGGGGTGGCTCATTTTGGCTGAGCGAAGGAGATCGGAGAGAGTATGTCGCGGACGATAACGATTGATCCGGTCACCCGACTGGAAGGACATGGCAAGATCACGCTGCGGCTGGACGACGCGGGGGTGGTGCAGGATGCGACGTTCCATGTAACGCAGCTGCGCGGGTTCGAGAAGTTCTGCGAGGGGCGTCCGTTCTACGAGATGCCGAACATCACGGCGCGGGTATGCGGGATATGCCCGGTGAGCCATCTGATTGCTTCGTCGAAGGCGTGCGATGCGATTCTGGCGGTGCGGATACCGCCGGTGGCGGCGAATCTGCGGCGGATTCTGAATCTGGCGCAGCTGGTGCAGTCGCATGCGCTGAGTTTCTTCTATTTGTCGTCTCCGGATCTGCTGCTGGGGATGGATGCGCCGGCGGAGGAGCGGAGCATTCTGCATGTGGCGAGGTCGCATCCGTCGATTGGAGCGGACGGGGTGGCGCTGCGGCAATTTGGGCAGCGGGTAA
Organism: Acidobacteriota bacterium; assembly: GCA_021810175.1. Next base: position 2,122 of record JAJZJJ010000477.1, read on the forward strand.
TCGAGATCCTGGCGGGGCGGAGGATCCATCCGGGATGGACGGTGCCGGGAGGGGTGAACGAGCCGCTGAGCGAGGAGAAGCGGGATCAGCTGCTGGGGATGATACCGGGAGCGGTGGCGGCGATTCAGCGGACGCTGACGTGGTTTCTGGGAAGCATCGAGAAGTTCTCGGCGGAGATCGGAGTCTTCGCGAATTTCCCGACGCTGTTCATGGGGCTGATCGACGACCGGGGGCTGGCGGAGTACTACGACGGCGCGCTGCGGGTGATCGATTCGGAAGGGAACATTATTGCGGGGGAACTGGATCCGGCGGAGTATGCGAGCTACATCGGGGAAGCGGTGGAGCCGTACACGTATATGAAGTTTCCGTATTACAAGCCGCTGGGATATCCGGGCGGGACGTACCGGGTGGGTCCGCTGGCGCGGTTGAATCTGGCGGGGCGATGCGACACGCCGCTGGCGGACGAGGAGTGGCGGAGGTTCCGGGAGATGTCGGCGCGTCCGGTGCTGAGCTCGTTCCACTACCACTATGCGCGGCTGGTGGAGATGCTGCATGCGACGGAGAAGATCGAGGCGCTGCTGGCGGACCGGGAGATTCTGGACAGGCATGTGCGGGCATCGGCGTCCGTGAACAATGCCGAAGGCGTGGGGGTGGCGGAAGCGCCGCGCGGGACGCTGATTCACCACTACAGGGTGGACGAGAACGGGCTGATCACGTGGGCGAATCTGGTGATTGCGACGGGACACAATAATGCGGCGATGAATCGGGGGATTCTGCAGACGGCGCGGCATTACGTGCAGGGCGACGAGGTGAAAGAGGGGATGCTGAATCGGGTGGAGGCGGTGGTGCGGACGTTCGATCCGTGCCTGAGCTGCTCGACCCATGCGATGGGGCGGATGCCATTGACGGTGGAGCTGCGCGCGGCGGACGGAACGCTGCTGCGCGAGGTGCGGAGGGGCTGAGGCAGGAGCGATGGGCCATTCAAACCTGCCTCCCGCACTGCGACCGGGCCGAGCCAGGCGCGGGCATGACGAAAAGCGAAGACCTGCGCCGCATCGAGACGGCCGCGGGAGCGCGGTGAAGGGCGCGGCTGCGGCTTCACAGGAGGATTCGCAGCCGCGCACCGTGCTGCTGGCGTGCGGAAACTCGCTGCGGGAGGACGACGGGGCGGGATTGCGGATCGCAGAGGCGGTGGAGCGGGCGGTTCCGGCAACGCGGCTGCGGGTGATTGCGGCGCAGCAATGGACTCCGGAGATGGCGGCGGAGCTGAGCGGGGCGAAGCTGGCGATATTTGTGGATGCGAATGCCGCCGACGAACCGGGGGCCATTCGCGTGGTTCCGGTGGCGGCTCGCGCAGGACAGCCGGAGACGCACCGGCTGGATCCGGCGGCCGTGCTGGGGCTGGCGGAGAGTCTGTGCGGGCACGCGCCGGAGCGGGCGTTTCTGCTGACAGTGGGAGCGGACGCGTTCGGATACGGGGAAGAGCTTTCGATGGCGGTGCGGAGGGCCGTTCCCCGGGCAGTGCGGCTGGTGATG
>JAJZJJ010000478.1 GCA_021810175.1 Acidobacteriota bacterium
ATCACGGTGTAGGGCATCTGGTAGTGAAAGAGAAACGGAGTGGTCCACGCTCCCAGATTGTTGAATCCCCATGAGCGCAGGCGATGGATCTCGGCCGTGCCCCACGCCTGCTCCGACGGATAGATTGTGGCGACGTGATCGCGATACGGATGGATCGTCGTTTTGTGGATCACATCCCCCTGGTAGGAGACATTGTCCACGCCGGCGGAAATCATGCGCTGGCCTGAAGGAGAGACGAACCACCAGACCCCGTTTTTCTGCTCGACGCGGAAATAGCCGGTGGAACCGAAAAGTTGCGGCGGAATGAGGAGAAGGCAGGCGATGCTCATCGCCAGGGCAGTGAATTTCCGATTCATGGAAGCGACCTCAGAATGCAGAGTGATTTTTCCAGCAATCGCCGCGCTTCGCAATCAGAATTGTCAGGCGGCGCCCGGCAATCGCAACTCAGCCGCCGGATGGAGAAACTGAACCAAAGTAGAAGGCCCGCTCTTCGGCGGGCCTTCCTGTTACTGTTTGCCGAAGCGGTAAACGAAACCCATATCCCAGCCACGGTTGAATTGCCACTGCCCGCCGTAGCGGGAGATCAGCATCGTCGGCGTGAGCTGCCAGGCGAATGTGGGGCTGAAGTTGTAGTCCACGGACGCGCCCAGAGAGGCGTCGAAGGGGGTGGAATCGTTGTACAGCCCTGCGTACTTGGAAGGCAGCCCGTTGGTACCGGTGCTGAAGTTGCCATGGCCGGCTCCCGCCAGAGCCGTAGCGGTCCATCCCCAGTGCTGACCCTTATAAAAGCGGTACGCGGGACCGGCGAGGAAGGTGTACTGGCTGATGCTGGGCAGGAAGACCGAGTAGGCGTTTCTGCCCGTATACGCGACTCCGTAATACCCATGAAACTGGGCCGCGAGGCCCAGATTGCCATGGAAAAAGTCGGCGATGCCCACGTTCCAGTTCATCTCGCTGTCGTGCTGCAGGTAGCTGCCGGGCCGGAAACGCAGATAGCCGCTGCCAAAGGAGAGCTCGTATTTGTGGCCGTAGGTCTGATTGACGATCTGCTGAACGCGCTGCTTGCGGCGAGCATTGACCCGCTCCTGGGCTTCGCGGAGGATCTGGACGCTCTGTTCCGAATTCACCGGCTGCTGTGGCCGTGCCTGTTGCGCCTGAGTGCCGGAAAGAGGTGACGGGGAAGGTGCGGCCTGCGCGTGCAGCGGTGCCGAAGCGAAGAAAAAAGCGGCCAACAACGGACACGCGGCGTATCCGAAACACTTACGAAAGTGCATGAAACTGAGTGCCTCCACTGCCCTGTAGACGAGGAATGATCTCTGCTTTGTATTAAATCATCTGCGGGCCATCGCCCGCCGGGGATTCCTGAGGGATGCCAGAGATTGGTCCGCGAGCGGCGCCCGAGCAAATTGCGGAATTTTCATCCCGTTGCAACAGCGCCGAGAGCGCGGGTTGCTATGTTCCCCACAAGAGGAAAGCGAACGCATGCTGAAATTCTGGGTGGGCCTGGTCGTGGGTGTGGTCCTGGTTCCTGTGGCAGGAATGCTGTATTTATTTGTCGGCCATCCGCCGGTCGCGGTGGCGGACCATCCATTCCCCTTCGAGCGGCAAATTGTGAAGGTGCCCCTGCATGCCAGGATTCGCCGCGATATGCCGGCGGCGTCGCCCCTTCAACCGACCGCGGCGAACCTGACCGCCGGAGCGCAAACCTACGTGCAGCAGTGTTCGGCCTGCCACGGAGTAAAAGGGCACCGGTCCGACTTCGGCCCGCACATGTATCCGCCGGCGCCGCAGCTCTGGTACGAGCACGGCAACCATGGCGTGGTCGGGGTCAGCGACGACCCGGTGGGCGAAACCTACTGGAAAATCTCCAACGGCATTCGCCTGACGGGCATGCCTTCGTATGACAGGGTGCTGAGCGCGACGCAGATGTGGCAGATTGCCCTGTTGCTGAAGAGCGCCAATCGGCCCCTGCCCGCCGGAGCCGATGCCCTGCTTCAGCCGACGCCGGTAGCCGCGTCCGGGCAAAGCCAGGGCAAAAAGTAGGAGCCAGGTTGAATCCCTGCCCGATGGCTGCCGGAGAAGGGAACGGCCCGGCGGGTGCGACACCGGGGTCAGCTCAGGCCGCGATTGCCTCAGGACGCTACGCCGCATGGGCGAACGCATGGACGAACCGGCGCCGGGAAGGATCACCGGCTCGAACAGCGCCGGTGAGCAATCCCTGATATATTCAATGTTGGTGCGTATTGCCTTTGGATTGGGCGGTACCTGCCCCAATCGATTTTGAGCAACGCAAAGAGAGCGAAAGGAAAGCTTTATTGTGCTGATGATTCGCCTGGCGCGCATGGGTGCGCGCAAACAGCCCTATTACCGCGTCGTAGTGATTGAGAAGGACCGTGCCCGGAATGGGCGTTCGGTTGAGGTGGTCGGCACCTACAACCCTCGGACGAACCCCGCTTCAGTCAACCTGAAGATGGATCGCATCGACTACTGGAGAAGCAAAGGCGCCCAGTTCTCCGACCGCGTCGCGAAACTGGTCGCTTCCGGCCCGACGAGCCCCGCCCAGCAGCCGGTTCCCGGCGCGAAGTCTCAGAGCGCGGACGCCTCGGCGGCAGCCTGAGTCCAAATTTTCAAACAGTCGCGGAGGGGTCGCCCGTTCCCCTGCTCCAGATACCTCCTCATGGTTACTTTTGCTGTCTTCGGGGTTGGAAGTCTGCAGATTCTTCTTTTGTCCACCGCAGCGTTCCTGTAGTATCCGCGTAGCCCCGGAAGACGAACGATTTGTGTCTTCCCGTGGGGGGCATATGAAGCAGACGACAGACAGACCCGATGACATGCGGGAATTGGTTACCCAGATTGCGCGAGCGCTGGTTGATGTTCCCGAAGCGGTGGTAGTTGAGGCGGTCGAGCGCGAAGAAAGCACGGTGCTCCGGCTGCGGGTTGCTCCCACGGATGTGGGCAAGGTAATCGGCAAGCAGGGGCGCACGGCACGCTCGGTCAGGACGATTCTTGGCGCTGTCAGTATGAAGCACCATCATCGGTACACGCTGGATATTCTCGAGGAAGAAAACCAGGGAGCCGGCCACAGCGCAGAGTAGCAGGAGCCGGAAGAGTGGAAATCCCCCGACCAGCAATCGCACGAGAAGACGAGCAGGAGTCCCCGTCCGCAGCTGGGATGCGCGACGGCGGCGGGACTCCCGCCCCTTCACCGTCATCAGGTTCAGCCCCCGCCCGCGCCAGGGCAACACCGCACTGGCTGCTGGTGGCGCAGCTGATCCGTCCGCACGGACGCCGCGGCGAGCTCATCGCCGACATCCTGACTGATTTTCCCAATCGATTCCAGCAGCGCCCTCGTCTCTTCCTGATTCCGCCTGAACGGCTGAAGACCGCTCCGCGCGAAGTGCGGGTGGAGAATTTCTGGTTCCTGCGCAGCCGCATTGTGCTGAAGTTTGCCGGCGTCGATTCCATCAACGAGGCCGAAGGCCTGCGCGGTTTTGGTGTGGCCATTCCGGCGTCGGAGCGAGCTCCGGCGGAGGAAGGATCCGCCTACATCAGCGACCTGATCGGATGCCGCGTGACAGACGCGAATCGGGGCGGAGCGATCATCGGCGAAATCGTCGACGTGGATCGCCACTCATCCAATACCGATT
>JAJZJJ010000479.1 GCA_021810175.1 Acidobacteriota bacterium
GAGATGCGATCCAGCATGGGCGGCGCGGGAGACGTCGATGAGGAGCAGGTCCTGGCGGGCGTAGTCGATGGAGACGTACTGATGCGGCTGGAAGAAGCGCAGCTTGCGGACGCGCTCGGTGCTGACGCGGCTGGCGGTGAAGTTGGCGACGCAGCCGGATTCGAATTCGAGGCGGACGTTGGCGATGTCGACTTTGGGCGAGAGGATGGGCAGGCCGACGGCGTGGAGCGAGCGTACTGGCGAGCGGACGAGGGAGAGAACGATGTCGAGGTCGTGGACCATGAGGTCGAGGACGACATCGACGTCGAGTGAGCGGGGGCTGAAGACGCTGAGGCGATGGGCCTCGAAAAACATGGGCTGGCTGATGCGCGGCTCGGTGGCGGTGATGGCGGGGTTGAAGCGCTCGAGGTGGCCGGTTTGCAGGATGCGGCCGTGACGGGAGGCGAGCTCGACGAGACGAGTGGCCTCAGCGACGGTGGCGGCGATGGGCTTCTCGATGAGGAGGTCGAGGCCGGCGGCGAGGAGGGGTTCAGCTACCTGCGCGTGGAGCGAAGTGGGCGTGCAGACGGAGGCGGCGTCGATGGAGATTTCGCCGCGGTCGCGGGCGGCGAGGCATTCAGCGACGGAAGAGAAGACGGGAGCATCGGCCGGAGCTTCAGCGGCGGCTGAGGCGGCGCGGGTTAGGTCCGGCTCGACGATGGCGGCGAGGCGAACGGGTGCACCTTCGGCCTGCAGGGCTTTGTAGACACGGAGGTGGTTGCGACCGAAGACGCCAGCGCCGCAGACGAGAATTCCGAGATGAGACGAGCCGGGCACGAGGATCCGAGCTTACGCGGATTTGCCCTCGACGGCGCGAAGGCAGCGGGCGTAGAGCTCCAGGAGCTGGGTGACCTGATCTTCCGGCTTCGGGGAGCTGCCGGCGACAAAACCGGTGGCAGGAGTGCTGGCGCGGCCGACTCCGGCACTGGCGGCGACAAACTTGAGCAGATCGAGCGCGATGTCCTCGTTGCGACGAGCGCCAGTGGGGATGGCGGGGACCTGATCCATAGGAAAAAACCTCTCCAGCCGATGCTATCAAAGGCCGGCGCCGGAGCGATGAGGGATCGAGCCAGCGGGCAGATGGCAGTAACCGGGCGACCCTCAGATCTCGGAAACAGAGAGGCAGACGCGGCCGACGAGAAGATCCGAGGGAGATTCCTGCGGAGAAAGTTCGATCAGCTCGACGGGGTAATCGAGGGAGCGCGGACGAAGGACGAGGCGGCTGGACTCGAAGCTCACATGGCGGAAGAGGAGATGAGCGCCGAGGCGAACGCCGTAGATATTGGGGCGTGGCGGCTTCCAGGCGGCGAGCGAATTGTAATGGCGGTCGATGACGACGAGGGAGCCGAGGCGGAGGACCGGATCCATGGGGAGAGCCTGAGCCGCGGTAATGCGGACGGCAACGAAGCGATCCCAGGTGCGGCGGCTGACGGCACGACGAGCGGGAAATGCGGCAAGCCAGCCTTCCGGCAGCTGGATGAAATCCTGCACCGCTCTGGAGGTGATCAGGGGAGCGGTCATGGCGGCGGAGTGCGAGACGAGGGGAACGCGATCCATGGGACCTGTGTGAATCCTTTCCGGGGGAGGAAAGGCAGAAGAGGCGACAGCAGCAATTTCCTCGACGCTGAGGGTTTGTGCCAGCAGGATACGATCGAGCGCGGGGAGGCTGAGACGGCGTCGTCGATGAAGGAAGTTGGATACATGCGCCTGCGCCAGGCCCGTTTGGCGAGCGAGGAGGGAGGCGCTGAGAACACCAAGGTCGATGCGACGCCAGATCTCCAGGCGCAGGCGCTCATGCAACTCAAGGAATTTCATTTGTTGAAAGTTTTCAACGAGCTATACACCCATTACCTCAGGGTTTGCAGCAAGAATTGCAATTTCGCAAGTTCTGCGGAAAACGTAACGAACTTCAGTACTCAGGTATAGGGCGGTTGAGGGGCCGCTCCAAGCGGCGATTGACCTGGTTGGGCGGCGGATTTAGGGTCGGACTACTTTCGCCAGCCAGACAGAAGGGTAGATTCGCGGAAACGAGGGTAACCGGATCCGCAGCTGCAGTTACTGTCGCTGGTCATTCCAGCCGGCAGAGGCCGGACGCTGAAGGACACCTTACGATCTGCGCCTGATCCCACGACAACAACCGATGAAGAGCAGCAGCCGCAAAGAAGAAACAGGCGGCACGGCTCTTCCCTCCCCCCCGGTCCGCGGAAGCGGAATATGCGAATGCCGCGGCCGGATCTCATTCGGAGAACCGATGATGTACTTACGAGTCTTTTTAAAAGTGTGTGAGGGGTGCGGAAGCCTCTGGTTTCGCGCACAGGACTGCCCAGAGGTTTACTGCTCAGGGTGCGCTGCAAGAATGCGGGCTTTGCCGGCGGGTAGACCGTCGCGGCGGTACGGCCGGCGGAAGCGGCACACGACGGCGGCGCAGACTCCGGGAGGTGCGGCATGAGCGCGGCACTGGCCTTCCCTGTGATTCTGGAAAGCGCGGCGGCAGTGGCCGAGGCGGCCCTGCCGCTGCAGAGGCCGAAGCCGATTGGCGGAATGATCTTCTACCGCAGGCACACCGCGGCGCTGCTGCGGCGGTACCTGCGGACATCGATGGAGATTGGACGAACGCCGTGCGTGCTGGGGAACCTGGTATTTCGGGGACGGGTTTCCAGCTATCCCATGCGGAGCTTCGAGGACAGCCTGATCTTCGTTCTGGACGTGGAGAAATGCCTGAAACGTCTGGAGCGGGTGCTGCAGGAGACGGTGGCGCATGTGATTCTGGAGGACTACACGCTGGCGGAGGCAGCGGCGCTCACGGGGGAAAGCGTGAGGTCAATGAACCGGCTGCATGGGGAGTCCCTCGATCGGCTGACGCGGATGTTTCTGGATTGCGGGCTGCTAAACCCGAATGAGGAGAATGGGTGCGCCGATTGATGGCGGCATTCGGAACAGGAGGAAAATGTCCGCAGATGGAGAGGTGCAGTGCCGGGAGATGCGAATCTCCCGGCATTTGCACTGCGGAAGCTGGCAGTTGATTCAGGAGGAGGGTTTGGGGAGGTAGCGGCGTCCGGCAAATTGGTAGCAGCCGGAGAGGACGCGGCCGATGGCCTCGCTGTAGGCGATGTGTTCCTGTTCGAGGATGCGTTCGGCGAGGGCGTGAGCGTCGTCGCCGTCGAGTACGGGAACGGATTTCTGGAGGATGATGGTTCCGTGGTCGAGCTGCTCGTCGACGAAGTGGACGGTGCAGCCGGAGACCTGGACGCCGTAGTCGAAGGCCTGGGTCTGGGCGTCGAGGCCGGGAAAGGCCGGGAGCAGCGACGGATGGATGTTGAGGATGCGCTGCGGGAATGCCTGGACGAAGCCTGGCGAGAGGAGGCGCATGTAGCCTGCGAGGCAAACCAGGTCGACGCGATGCTGCTGGAGGCAGGCGATGATGGCAGCGTCATGCTCGGCGCGCTTGCGACCCTGGGCCTCGATGGCGACGGCGGTAAGGCCGCGCTCACGGGCGGCGGCAAGGCCCGGTGCGCTGGCTAGATTGGAAATGACGACGGCGATCTCGCAGCCGGCGAGCTTGCCGGTGGCGATGTTGTCGGCAATGGCGAGATTCGTGTACGCCGGA
>JAJZJJ010000480.1 GCA_021810175.1 Acidobacteriota bacterium
GCATGCCCAGATACAACTGCGCCACATCCGTTCCCTGTACATGGCCCGTGTTAGTTACGCGCGCGCTTACTTCGATGCTGGTCACGCCGTTGACCTCATTCCGGCTCAACTTCAGATTGCTGTACTTAAAGTGAGTGTAAGACAAACCGAAGCCGAAGGGGAACATTGGTTGGATATGCTTCGCATCGTACCAGCGATAGCCCACCAGCAGACCCTCCGAGTAATGCACATGGCCGTCGATGCCCGGGAAACGCTCGGGGCTGGCCGCCGGCACGTCGGCAAGTTTCATGGGGAAGGTCACCGGCAGATGACCGCTTGGATCGACTTTGCCGAAGAGCACGTTAGCCAGTGCCGTGCCGTTGGTCTGGCCCGGATACCAGGTGTCGAGCAGGGCCGGCACATGATCGAGCCATGGCATGGCGATCGGAGCACCGGCTTGCACGACGACTACCGTGTGCGGATTAGCCTTTGCCACGGCGCTCACCAGCGCGTTCTGCGCCAAGGGCAAACGCAGGTTGGGACGGTCTGCTCCCTCGGTCTCTGTGTCATCTGCCACGACTACCAGCGCGAACTTCGCAGATTTGGCGGCAGCCACCGCATTTTGGATCGCAGCGTGAACCGTCGATGGCGTCGCCCACTTAAGCTTACTGTCGACGCCGCTATCCATCTGTTGCATCATTCTTCTAATGGCTGCTCTTTTTCTCCGGCCGAACCTCCTCACAAACCCCTTAGGGCTTCGCCCCATAATCGGCTTTAGGCCTTTTACGGTCAGTCTGTATTCCTGATCTTTTTTGAGACGAATCGCGGCAGAATAAGTGTCTACAGGACGGGTCCCTTTATTGTGGACCAACGGATTGCCGTTGATTGCCAGGGTTAGGGGAAGCTGACAATGGCAGTCATTGGTCAAGGCAAAAATGTAGGTTCCGGTCTCAGGGGCTGTCAGAGTTGCGGAATATAACTCGTCAGGATTCCTGCCTGCCGAGGTCCTCGACAAATCGGCAGTCGGGATGGGCGTGAGTTGCGCGTCGGTTGGCAGACCCTGCGTGTACCTGACGTTGGACGTCCCCGTGAATGCCTCGATGCCGGCCAGCGGCGAGATCGTCGAAGAGGGAACCACATGCGCGCTGCCCCCACCACCGTACGTCACCTGCGCCGAAGCTGCCGGACCGATCACCGCAATGTTCGCCGATCTCGACAGCGGAAGCAGATGGCCGTCATTCTTCAGAAGAACCGTTCCGGTTTCCGCCACCTCGGTCGATATCGCCTGGTGCTTCGCCGTCGTAGTAACCGCCGTGGGCGAGCCCGACGGGGGATGGTTGAAGAAATGGAAGCGGAACATCTGGTAGAAAATCCGCGAGACCATCGTGTTCAGCACCGCGCGCGAAATCGTGCCATCTGTCACCGCCTTCTCAAGCGGCGCCCCGAAGTAACGGCTGGACGGCTCTTCCAGATCCGTCCCCGCCGCGGCCGCCGAAACGCTGTGCACCGCGCCCCAGTCCGACGTGTTGAACCCGTCAAAATTCCACTCATCGCGCAGCACATCCGTCAGCAGGTAATGGTTCTCGCAGCTGTAGTAGCCGTTCACCGTTGCGTACGAGCACATGATCGAGCCAACCTTCGCCTTGCGGATCGCAGCGCGGAAAGCCGGCATGTAGATCTCGTGCAGCGCCCGCTTTGAAACGATAACGTCGTCTTTCGGCGTGTTACGGTAGGTCTCCTGGTTGTAGGCGTCAAAGTGCTTCACCTGCGCAATGGTGCCTGTGCTTTGGATGCCGCGGATTTCAGCGACCGCAATATTCGCTGCCAGTGTCGGGTCTTCCGAGTAGCTTTCGAACTCGCGGCCCCAGCGCGGATCGCGGGCAATATTGACGGTCGGCCCCAGATCTACGGCAACTCCCTTGGCGGCCTGTTCGGCCCCAACCACCTGCCCGTACTCATAGGCGAGCTTCCGCGAGAATGTCGCGGCGAGCGATGCGCCCGATGGCAGGTTCGTAACGTCCTTCAGTCCATCCCCAACCCCGTTCGGACCATCTTCGAGTCCGAGCGCCGGGATGCACAGCGCGGCATTCGCTGGCTCGTCTCCAACATATGGACGCACGCCGTGGCCTTCAACCATGCTGATTTCATCGGCGACGGTCATTTTCTTCATCAGCATCGCAACCCGCTTCGCAATCGGCAGATGCGGGTTCAGCCACGGACAATCCGCGGCCGTGCTCGCCGGTTTCGGCGGTATCGCATGCGCGGTCCCACACACAGCCGCTCCCAGCGCCACGATCGCAATGGCCGCAAACACTCCTGACCTGGCGCCGTAAATGCACACTTTGATTGCAGGCAACAGATTCCGTTTCCTGGCCGCACGCTCGATAGCGGCCTCGTTGCCGCGCACCCCACAAGCGGGCTGCGCCCGCATGGCTTCATCCCGGTTCATTCTCTTTGAACCCTCCCATATGAAATTTCGAGCTTCGAATTACGCTGAACAACACCTGCCGAATGCGCCTGCAAACCGGCGCGCATCCCTTGCTCAGAGCCAAACGGACAATCTCTTGCTTCTAAAGAATTCGCGCATCCATCCTACCTGATGGCGCCTGCCTTACAAACCGCGCCGGAGGGAACAAGCGCGGCAGCACTCGCCGCGCCCAGTCCCGCCACCATCTCTCTGCGTGAGAACTTCAGGGGTGCTTTCCTGCTCATCGGCAGCGCATCCCCTACTCCGCTTTCACCGTCAGCGTCTCACCCTTCACATTCTGCGGAATCACCACCTCGACCATCCCATGCGCGGCATCGTACCTCGCACCGCTCACCGGCCGGCCGTCCAACTCCGCCTGCACATGGCTGCTCTTCCAGCCATACACCTGCACCCGGATCTGCTTCCACCACGCCGGATAACTCCCCTCCTGCGCGCTGATGTGCAGCGTCAGACTCCCTGGCGCGGCCTCGCAGGCGTAATGCACCCGCAGATAATCCCCGTGCTTGTAGTCGAGCGTCGTGCCGTCATCGTCATACAGCGACCCGTGGCAATCCGGCCCCGGATAAACACGCAGCGTCAGCGGACCCACGGGCGTCTGCATCAGGCTCTCCACCAGCGGCTGCATCGGAATCACCGATCCGCCCTTCGCAAAGACGGGCAGTACCGCCAGGGTCGGCCTCACCTTCAGCGTCTGCAGTCCCTGTCCGCCGGAAACCGTCTGGTTCGTCAGCACCGTCTTCTCCAGCGTTCCCGTATACCCGCCGTTCGCCGCCAGTTTCCCGGTCCAGAAGTTGTACCAGGGCGCCGGCGGAAACGTCACATTGTAGCTCTGCACTTCATCGGGATAGTGCGGCGGAGCCACCAGCAGGTCCGGCCCAAACAGAAACTCGTTCGGCACGCTGTCATCCAGCGGAGACTTGTCCGGCATCGCGTCCGGAAAATCCAGGAACAGCGGCCGCATCAGCGGAATCCCCGTCCGCGATGCATAATCCACCGTCGTGTAGATATAAGGGAACAGCCGGTAGCGCGTTTCAATATACTTCCGCCGGATCGCCTCCTGCGCCGGCCCTCCCACCCACGGTTCCTGCGGGTGTGAGCCCTTCGTCGTGTGATCGCGGTCAATCGGATTGAACGCGCCCATCTCG
>JAJZJJ010000481.1 GCA_021810175.1 Acidobacteriota bacterium
CTGGCCGTGAATTCGCGACAGCCGATCCATCGCATTATAGAGCGCATCGAAGAGATCCACTTCCTGAAATGCCGCGGGCGACCAGGCTTCGTTCTCCAGCATATTCAGAGCCTCCTGAAGACGGCTCTTGTTCTGCGTGAAATCCAGGATAATATGTGGATTCAGGTCGAAGGTCATTAACGCCACGTAGTCCTGCGGCCGCAACTGCTGCGCAAAGGACCACGCCGCATTGAGCATGTCGAATCTGAAGTTCGGCCAGTAATCGTACGCTGAGAACTCGCACAGCAGCAGCGCGGTGATCGGCGCCTGAATGCGCCTGAATCCGATAATCTTCTGCGGTACTCCGTTTTCGAACACGCGGAAGTTATCGGGTTTGAGACCGGATACGAACTGGCCGGACTTGTCCAGCACTACGCCCACATTCACAACCACCTCGGGCACCTGGAGTTGTAGCGAATAGGGAGCCATGCCCGGCGGGTTCTTGAATTGCGGAGGCGGCGGAGCGGCCGGCGCGCTCTGCTCAACGGATTGCTTTTTCTTGGGCACAGTAATAGCGCCCAGGTTGCCGTTGGGTCCGCCTGCGGCCGGACCGGCCTCGACCGGCCCCTGCTGCGGCGACTGCGGCGCGGCTGGCTCTGTTTTGGTTTGCGGCTGGGTTTGGGTTTGGGAACGGCTCTCCGGCGCGGAAAGAAGGACCGCAATGATCACAACCAACCAGACATAAGGTACTCGACGAGAGGCAACGAACTGGATGCACAGCTTGAACATGGCAACCTCTTGCAAGACAGCATACGGGATAACCCGCGGTCCCATACAGCCGGTACACCCAGCAAAGTTAGCCGGACGCCATGGCGTCACCTTCGCTATTTTCCGCGAAACCGGCTGCGGCGGCTTGCGGTCGGGCATCAGCCAGGTAACTGGCTGTAATCTTATAGACGTGGAACATCGTCGAAAGGGAACCATCCTCGTCCCCGCAGCGCTCGGCCTGGCGCTGGCATCCATTATTACAACTACCGCAAGAGCAGCCTTGCCGGCACAAACGCCGCCCCCGCCCAAGACCCCTGTCGCCGGCAGTCCGCCGCCGTCCACCGGCGGCTTCTTTCCCCTGAGCCAGGTGCGCCGCGGCATGATCGGTACGGCCTGGACTGTCTTCTCTGGTACCAGGCCGCAGCCAATGGGCGTGAAGATTCTGGGCGTATTACGCAATGCCCGAGGGCCGCATCAGGACCTGATTCTGGCGCGGCTGCTGGGCGCCGAGGCCCAGTACACCGGCGTAGTGGAAGGCATGAGCGGCAGCTCTGTCTATATCGGCAACAAGCTGGTCGGAGCTCTCTCTTACCGCATCGGGCAGTTCAGCAAACAGCCGATTGCCGGTATCACGCCGATCGAACAGATGATGCAGGTGCGCCACCTGTCTGCCGCGCCGGCAGGCCTGGCAGCCCGTGCGAACTCCGCTTCGACTGCCGCAACCTTCAAACCCATGGAAACACCTCTCGTCATGGCGGGATTTGCGCCGGCGGCGGTTGATTTCTGGGAGCAGAAGATGGCCGGTACGAGCTTGGCCCAGGTCGCCGCAGGCGGAGTCGGCGGCGCATCCCTGGGGAGCATGAAGCCTTCGCCGGCCGCGGAAGCGACCATGGTGCCCGGTTCGGCCGTGAGCGCCCTGCTGGTCAGCGGCGACCTCGAAGTCTCGGCTACCTGCACGGTCACCTATCTGGTCGCGAACCACCTGCTCGCCTGCGGGCATCCTCTTATGCAGGTCGGTCCCGTTTCCATGCCCATGACGACCGCCGATGTCCTCACTACGCTAGCGTCGCCGCTGAACGCCTTCAAGATCATCAACACCGGCGCCACCGTCGGCGCGTTTACCCAGGATCGCGACTCTGCCATCGGCGGCATGATCGGCGCCGAGGCGCATATGATTCCCGTGCACATCACGGTCCACGATTCGACCGGCATCCGGCACGTCAACGTCCATATCCTCGACGCGCCCTCGCTCACCCCGCAGGCATTTGAGGTGGTCGTCTACGATGCTCTGCTGCAGAACAATGACAGCACAGCAAAAACCAGCTATCACCTGACCGGCGATATCGACGTGGCCGGTTACCCGCCATCTCCGCTCGATCTGTGGAGTTCCGCAGGCGGCCCGATGCCGGCATCCATGGACATGGCCTTGCAAACCGGCCAGCGCTTCAATCAGATCTATTCCAACAGTGCGCGCCAGGGCATCGTGCGAAGCGTCAACCTCTACATTGACGCGATTCCCCGCTTTGCCAGCTTGCAGTTGCAGGGCGCGCAGTTGATCTCCAGCGACATTGTTCATCCCGGCAGCACAGTTGTTATCGATGCCACCATCCGGCCCTGGCAAAAACCGGAACGGAACATCCGCATTCCCATCGTGCTGCCCGTGCGGCTTGAGACGGGTACCGTGCGGGTGCTGGTGTCGGACGCCGCAACACTGGATCGCACCCTCAACCAGCCCCGGCCTCCCATTCCGCCGCCCAGCCTGGCGACGGTGCTGGCTCAGGACCGCAGGCTGCATCCGCCCAACCGGATTTATGTGAGCCTGTTGCTTCCCGAAGCGCAGGCCAGCATCAACGGCGAAACGCTAACCGATCTTCCCCTCTCGGTCGCCAATGCGTTTGAGCCGGTGCGCACCTCCGACCAAATCGTCATGAATGGAGAATCGGTCAAGATTATGGCTCAGGAGCCCGTGGGAGGCGTACTGAGTGGATTTCAAATCCTTACGCTGCACATCGAGGCGGACGGCAGTTTAAACTAATGTGTCTGAGGAGACTTTAGTGAACATGCAAACTCTGCGCCAGGGTAGTGGCTCGGGGCAGCCAATTCTACCCTCAGCAAGGAATCGGTAAGACCATGGCACAAATTCAAGGACTTGCGGTTCATGCGGCAGGCGCAGAACTATTGCCCTATCGCTACGATCCCGGCGAAATGGGCCCCCAGGATGTGGAGATCGCCATTAGCCACTGCGGCATCTGCCACAGCGATCTTCACCTCATCTCCAATGACTGGGGCATCAGCCATTACCCCTTCATCCCCGGCCACGAAATCGTCGGCACGGTAGAGGCCGTCGGCTCCGCCGTCAGCACGCTCATGAAGGGCCAGCGGGTCGGACTGGGCTGGCAATCGAACTCCTGCGGCGCATGCGAGTGGTGTACCCGCGGCCTTGAGAATCTCTGTCCCGCGGCCGAAGGCACCTGCGTGCATCGCAACGGCGGTTACGCCGACAGTGTCCGCGCCAATGCCCGCTTTGTCATTCCCATCCCCGAGGCGCTCGACAGCGAACGCGCCGCCCCGCTGCTCTGCGGCGGCATTACGGTCTACAATCCGCTCCGCACCCATGGCGTCAATCCTTCGTCCCGCGTGGGCGTCGTGGGCATTGGCGGCCTGGGTCACCTCGCCATCCAATTTGCGCGTGTCTTCGGTGCCGAGGTCACGGCCTTTTCGACATCCGCTGCCAAGGAAGATGAGGCGCGCGCTTTCGGAGCCCATCACTTCGTCAATACGCGCGAGTCCAAGGCCATGAAGGAAGTCGCCGGCACGCAGGACTTCATTCTGACTACCGTC
>JAJZJJ010000482.1 GCA_021810175.1 Acidobacteriota bacterium
TGGGGAGCAACTCAGGAGGGAGGATCCGTCGAGCGACGGCGCGTGGCGGTTCACGAGCGAGACGCTGCGCGAGGACCTGTACGGTCACGTGCAGCCGGCACTGGTGGCCTTGCTGATCGCGTCGGCGCTGTTGCTGCTGATTGCCTGCATCAATGTGGCCAACCTGCTCTTGTCTCGCGCGACGGCTCGGCAGCGGGAGGTTGCGCTGCGGCGGGCGCTGGGTGCCTCGGGACGGCGCGTTGCTTTTCAGCTATTGGTGGAGAGCGGGCTGCTTGGGTTGGCAGGCGGCGGTGCGGGAATCGTCCTGGCATTCGCGCTGACTCGCACCGCCGCTACCAGGCTGCCGGGGATTCTGGGGCAGCCGGGCACGATCCACATGAACGGGATAGTTATTGGGACCGCTCTCCTGATTTCGCTGGCAACTGGAATCGTGTTCGGAGTGGCTCCGGTGCTGGAAACACGGAAGGTGCAGTTGCATTCGGCGATCAGGGAGGGTGAGGCACGCCTCGGAGGATCGTCGGGGAACTGGCTGCGCAGCGTCCTGGTGGGGATCCAGGTAGGACTGTCTCTGGTGCTGCTGGTGGGTGCGTCGCTGCTGGCGGAGTCGCTGTGGAACCTGACGAAGCAGCCACTGGGATTTAAGCCGGAACACCTGCTGACGTTTCGGCTGGTGCTGCCGTTTAGCACGAAGCCGGCGGTGGCACGCAATTTCTTCAACGACGTGCAACAACGAATTGAACATCTCCCTGGAGTCGAGGCTGCGGGGCAGATCAATGCGCCGCCGATGATGGACTTTCATCTGCGCGTCAGCTGCGACGCGGACTGGCTGCCGCAGGTTGCCAATCGGCCCGCAATCAGCGCGGATATCCGGAGTATCGCTGGGAATTTGCTGGGGGCGATGGGGACACCACTGCTGGCGGGGAGAGCGCTTACGGCGGAGGATCAGGTTTCGACACTGCCGCCGGTACTGGTGAACGAGGCCCTGGTGCGTGAGTTTTTGCCGAAGGGAAATCCAATCGGACATCACCTGCTCCTGGATGGACAGGCCCGTGAGATCGTGGGGGTGGTTGCCGATGTGCGTGGGGTATCGGGAGCGATCGCGGCGGAGCCTGGACCGGTTGTCTACTCGCCTGCGAACGCCGATGGCAGTTGGCATCGCTACTTTCTGGTCCGGACGAATGTGCCGCCGGAACAAGTCGTAAAGTCGATCCGCGAGCAAGTTTACCAGGCGGACCCGCGGGAGTCGGTTGGCCGGATCGAGACGATGGATCAGCTACTCAGCGCTGTTGTGGCGCAGCCCCGGCTGAACGCAGCGGTGGTTGCGTCATTTGCCGGGATTGCATTGCTGCTGGCCTGCGTTGGAATTTATGGAGTGGTATCGTATTTTGCCGCGCAGCGCAGGCAGGAGATTGGCGTCCGGATGGCACTCGGAGCGACGCGGGGTGACATTACACGACTTTTCGTGCGGCGGGCGATGGTCCCGGCAGCGATAGGCCTGGCGACCGGTACTGTGGTCTCGCTGGCGGCGAACAGGCTGTTACGCAGTCAGCTATACGGGGTGCAACCGGATGATCTGCGGCTTTACCTTGCATCCCTGCTGGTCCTGCTGGCGCCCCTGCTGGT
Source organism: Acidobacteriota bacterium (assembly GCA_021810175.1). The sequence continues at coordinate 1,624 of JAJZJJ010000482.1, forward strand.
GGCTACCCTCAGGCCGGCGATACGCGCAGGGAAGACAGAGCCGATGGAAGCGCTGAGAACGGAGTGAAATACAGGGCCATCGATCTAACACGGGGCTGCTCGCATCCGTAACCCGATGACGAGAAGGGGTGAAGCAGCGCGGCATTCGTGCAGGCAAAGTTCACACACTCGCAGCCCGTGAATGAGCCAGTCGATCTCCCTGAGGAAGTGATGCGGTGCGAACGAGTCTGCAGCGAAGTTCTCCCTCCACATGAGAAGGTCGAACGGCTGTGTGCTACCTCATGGCTGCCAGCCGGGAATGCAATGCGAAATAATGGGGGGATGGGTGCAAGCAGACAGGAGCAGGTCTTTTTCGGTATCGATTTTGGGACCACAAACAGTGCGGTGGCGATGCTGCAACCCGGCGGGGAAATGCAGCTGGCGCGGTTTTCCTTTCGCGGAGCAGAGATTCCTTCCTGCCGGTCGGTGCTCTATTTCGAGCGGAACGACGCTGGACCGGGCCAGCGGCGGATCCATGGCTATTCAGGTTCCGAAGCCATCGAGCGCTATCTGGATGCCGATGAAAAGGGGCGGCTGGTTCAATCGCTGAAGTCGCATCTGCCCAGCCGCTCGCTGACCGGGACGGAGATCTTCGGCCGGCGGCACCGGCTGGAGGAACTGGTCGCCCGCATGGTTGGAGATTTGCGCCGACGGGCTGAAGAGCAGTTCGGGCAGCCGGTCCGGCGGGTCACGGTGGGTCGGCCCGTGCGGTTTGTGGGCGCGGAGTCGGTCGAGGACGACGATTTTGCGGCCGCGCGTCTGCGCGATGCGTTCATGATTGCCGGATTCGAGGAGGTGGAGTTCGAACTGGAACCGGTGGCCGCGGCCTTCACGTATGAGGCCACGCTGGATCGCGAAGAACTGATCCTGATCGGCGACTTCGGCGGGGGCACGAGCGATTTTTCGCTGCTGCGGGTGGGGCCGGAGGTGCGTCGCCGCGGCCGCCGAGCGGAGGACCTGCTGGGCAACAGCGGCGTGGGGCTGGCTGGAGACGCATTCGACACGCGGATTATTCGCAATGTGGTGTCGCCCGCGCTGGGTTCGAACTCCGAGGCGCGCTCGCTCAACAATATTCTTCCGGCGGTGCCGGCGTGGATCTACGCGCATCTGGAGCACTGGCATTACCTTTCGTTTCTGCGCACGAACAATGTGCGCGAGATTCTGAAGAGCGCGCTGATTCGAGCGCTTGAGCCGGAAAAGATCGAGGCGCTGATGGCTGTGATTGAGGGCGATCTCGGATATCAGCTGCATCAGGCCGTGCAGAAAGTGAAGTTCGAGCTGTCTCAAAAGGATGCCGCGGAATTTGGGTTCCGGGATGGTTTGCCCGGAGCGTCGACGGTTGACCTGCGGGTTCGGATCACGCGTGCGAAGTTTGAGAAGTGGATTGCCGAAGACCTGGCCGCAATCGAGCACACTGTCGACGGTCTGCTGAAGAGCACTGGGGTTGGCGCGCACCAGGTGGACCGGGTGTTCCTGACGGGAGGCAGTTCGTTTGTGCCGGCGGTGCGGCGCATCTTCGAGCAGCGTTTTGGGAGAGAGCGAATTCGAGGCGGGAACGAGTTTACGTCGGTGGCGCAGGGGCTGGCGCGATGCGGAGCTTCGCGGCATTCGGTTGCGGAGGGCTGAACATCGGTGGCGAGTCGCCCGGTGAGGGCCCAGTGCGGCGCGTGCGGCGGGTCAGCGTGCAAAAAGAGCGAAACGCCGGATGGGGATTTGGGGAGCAACGTCTCTCTAATCCTGGTGCGGGGGAAACATCGCGACGATCGGACCGAAGCTGCGAAAGTCTCTTCCAACAGCACGGTCGCAGCAGGATGATGCGATGTGCGGAACAGAGCAAGCCATGGATTTTGAGATCAGTATCGTAAGCCGAGCCGCAGAGGAAACTCGTCCCGATCATCGTCGGCCTCGAATTCGCGGAGTTGCT
>JAJZJJ010000483.1 GCA_021810175.1 Acidobacteriota bacterium
TTGGCAAACTGCATTCTTTCTCCATTCTCCCCGCGGCCCAACATCTCCGGCCCGCGCGCTGTCCTCAGTGCTTTGCGCTGATGCTACCATCCTTCGCCGCCAGCGTTGACTGGTAGAAGCGCGCGCATGGCTGACCTGTCGAGCACACAATGCTGATCAGCTTCAGCCCCTCCGGATGATCCTTCACCGCCTTCGCCACCGCATCATGGTCCTCCGCAATCACCCATTGCGCCGACTGCGCCGGATGCTGCAGCGCCGCCTGCCACTGATAGAAGTCGGTTTCGTTGATCGTCCGGCGCAGCGGAATCCCCGCATCCTGAAACGCTCCGACATGGGCGGACATGTACGCCAGGATCGTCCCCTGCTTCGGCAGGCGATCCAGCTCCCGCGCATACGCCTCTTCAAATGGGATCCGCGTTCGCGAATTGGCAATCGCCTCCCGCAGCACCAGCGGCACTTCGTGCACCAGCGCCGCCGAATCAGCCAGGATCAGCAGCAGCGCCGACAACACCACCAGCGGCGCATACCGCGGCCATCTCCGCTCGGTCCGGTACATCAGCCGCGCCACCAGAAAGCCCAGTCCCAGCGCAAAGGCGGGCAGCATCTCCATGCCATACCGCGTGTTATAGAACGAATGCGGCCACCACACCGGAATAAAAATGGGCACCCAGCCGTAAGCCACCGAATAGGCGTAAAACGGCGCCGGCATCCACAGCAGCACAACCGGCAGAATCTCCCGTCCCCGCCACTTCACCACCGCGGCCACCAGCCCCGCCAGCGTGAGCACCAGCAGCAGATCCGTCAGCCGCATGGGAGCAGCTCCCAGTTCCGCCGTCTTCAGGAAGTACAGCCCCGCCACCCGCATGTTATGGAAGCCGGGATACATCGGCGAACCGGGCGTTGCCGTTCGCAGCTCAATAGCCTTCGCCGAATAGGGCCCGCGCATGAAGTCCAGCCAGTCGCCGTACTGCCGCGCATTCCACGCAAACCACAGCAAAGGCGACGTCACCAGCATCATCGTGAACAGCACAAACGCGCCGCCCGCCCGCGATGTCCATGCCCGCCGCTTCCACAGCCCCTGAGCAGCGATCATCCACACGAAGCACGTAAATATCCAGCCGTCATAGCGCGTAAACACGGCCGTTACCAGCACCAGCCCGCACGCCGTCAGCATGCGTGCCGCGCCCCGTCCATCGCCGGCCCGCAGCGCTCGCAGATACGCGGTGAGGAACAGCGTGCTCCACACCATCTGGCACAGGAACAGCGGCTCCGTCATCGCCGTCGTCTGCATGTACAGCAGCCCGGGGTTCAGCCCAAAGAACATCGTTGCCGCCGCCGCGCCCGCCGGCCGCAGCCAGTACCGCGAGAGCCGCCACATGCCCGCCACGGCCAGCACATAGCAGGCCATCGACGGAATCGCTCCCGCGATCCCGCTCTGCCACCACGACATCTTTGCCGCGAACGGCACCATCAGCAGGTGCGGAAAAGGCAGCCACACCGACCCAATCTGCCGGATCCCGGGATTCAGCGAATCCAGAATCCGCCGCGCGATATGCAGATGCGCCACCGCGTCGCCGAACAGCAGCAGCAATTTGTGCGAATAGCAGTAATCGAATGACAGCAGCGAAAACAGCGCCGCCGCCATCCCGGCAAAAATTGTCTCATGCCGTATCGAGCGGGCCATCTCCTGCCGCCCCGGTGCAGATTCCGTCTGCGCGGCCTTAGTCAAGGTGCGAGAGCTGCCGGAAGAGCGCAAAGCGTTCCTCAATCTCCTTCTGGGACAGCTGCTGCAGACGCTCCGTGCCAAAGCGTTCCACCGCAAACGACCCCATCACGCTCCCATAAAACATCGCCCGCCGAAACACGCTCGGCGTTAGCTTCGGCTGCGATGCGATGTACCCGAAGAATCCTCCGGCGAAGGAATCGCCCGCACCCGTCGGATCCATCACTTCGGCCAGCGGCAATGCCGGCGCCCGGAACGGCGTCTCGCACCGGTCATCCGTGAACGACCCGTCTCCGAAAAATGCCGTCGCTCCGTACTCGCCGTGCTTCACCACCAGCGACTTCGGTCCCATATCCAGCACCGCGCGCGCGGCCTGCACCAGGTTGCGCTCCTTCGCCAGCAGCTTCACTTCCGTGTCGTTGATCAGCAGCGTATCCAGCGTTCCCAGCACCTTCGCCAGATTCTCGCCGTGGCCATTGATCCAGTAATTCATCGTGTCGCCGCACACCATCCTGGCCTTCGGCATTTTGCGCCGTACGTCAGCCTGCAGCACCGGATCGATGTTCGCCAAAAACAGGTATTCGCTGTCCTCGTACTCCTTCGGAATCTTCGGCGAGAAGCTCTGGAACACGTTCAGTTCCGTATTCAGCGTCTGCGCTTCATTCAGATTCTGCATGTACGACCCGCTCCAGAAGAAGCTCTTCCCCGCAACATGCTCGATGCCCCTTGTATCCACTCCGCGCCGCAGCAGAATCGCTTCCTCTTCCGGACCAAAATCCTCGCCGACAACGCCGATCACCCGCACCGGTGTAAAGTAACTCGCGGCCAGCGAAAAATAGGTTGCCGCGCCGCCAACACACCGGTCTCTGCGCCCTGAAGGCGTCTCAATCGCGTCGAACGCCACGCTTCCAACGACCAAAATCGCCATCGAACACCTTTCTCGTTACTTGTTGAGATACTTTCCCATCAGCAGGTCGACCTTCGCCCGCGTGGCCGCGGGGATCTTGTCCGGGCTGGTCAGAATGGCAAACTGCAGCGCCGACGCGCAGCCGCATTTCCGCTCCCGCGGCATGGCAGCCACCGCCGCTCTGATCACCTTGGCGGCGTTCGCCGCATTCTGATTCAGCACCGCCACAATCTGTTCAACGGTCACCGAATCGTGATCCGGATGCCAGCAGTCGTAGTCGGTCACCATAGCCGCCGTTGCGTAGCAAATCTCCGCTTCGCGCGCCAGCTTGGCTTCCTGCAGATTCGTCATGCCAATCACATCGGCGCCCCAGCTCCGATACAGGTTCGACTCGGCTCGCGTGGAAAACTGCGGACCCTCCATGCAGACATAGGTTCCACCGCGCTTGCCCGGCACCTTCTCCCGCTCGCACGCCGCGGCCAGCGCACCGGAAACCGTGCCGCACACCGGATCCCCAAAGGCCACGTGCCCCACAATTCCCTCGCCGAAAAATGTCGACACCCGCAGAAACGTCCGGTCGATAAACTGGTCCGGCATCACAAAGTCGCCCGGCTTGTGTTCCTCTTTCAGCGATCCCACCGCCGACATCGACAGAATCCGTTCCACGCCCAGTTTCTTCATGGCGTAAATGTTGGCGCGGAAATTGAGTTCTGACGGCAGAATCCGATGCCCCCGCCCGTGCCGTGCCAGGAACGCCACCTTTCGGCCTTCCAGCTCACCCAGCACAAACGCGTCGCTTGGCTCACCAAACGGTGTCTCCACATTCTCTTCGTGAACGTCCGTCAGCCCAGGCATCGAATACAGCCCGCTGCCACCGATAATTCCGATTTCTGCTTTCTGCAAAATCGCTCCTCGCTGCTCACCGGCACAATACGGCCAGGGACCGCGTCATC
>JAJZJJ010000484.1 GCA_021810175.1 Acidobacteriota bacterium
CGACGGAGCCGCGGCTCATCGTCAGCCCGGATTTGAAAGAGATGAGCTGCTGAAGCGCTTCGCGTCCATCTAAACTAGAGCCAGATGCCTTCGAAACTTGCTGTTGCAGGCGCGCTTGCCGGACTCTCGGCCGGAGCCTATCTCTATGCCGCGATGTATCCGCAGTCGCAGCTTTTTGGACGGACGGTCGTCGCCGGCCGCAGCCCATCGGAATTCGCGCTGACCTACGACGACGGTCCCAACGATCCGTACACGCCGCAATTGCTGGATCTGCTGGCCGAGCACAATGTCCGCGCCACGTTCTTTATGATTGGCGGCTACGTGCGCCAGCGCCCGGATCTCGTCCGGCGCGTGCACGCCGCCGGTCATCTGATCGGCAACCACACCATGAGCCATCCCTTTCTGCCACTGCTGAGTACGCGCCGCGTTGAGCAGGAACTGGCCGGCTGCAATGCGCGGCTGGAAGACGTTCTGGGCGCGCCGGTGCGCTTCTTCCGCCCACCCCATGGCGCGCGCCGACCGGACATTCTCCGCACCGCGCGGCGCCTGGGGCTCACGCCGGTTCTGTGGAACGCCATGGGCTTCGACTGGCAGCCGAAGCAGACCGGGGCAACGATTGCGGCACATCTCACACGGGGCGTCGCACACAACCTGCGGCGCGGCCGCGGGTCGAACCTGCTGCTGCACGACGGCGGACACCTGGCCATGGGGACGGATCGTTCGCGCTCCATCGAGGCCACGCGCCTGATTCTCAGACGCTGGTCGCCGGGCACAACCCAATACGTTACCGTGGATGCCTGGGCCTGAGTCGCCGCGGCAGGATGATCCAAAGATTGGCGGAACTGTTGAACCAATCGCGGACGGCTGCCGTATTCCTTTGAACCGGAGGGTAACCGCCTGATGCTTTTGGACGATGTTCGCTACGCGCTGCGCCAGTTTCTCAAGACCCCAGGGTTCACAGTTACCGCCATCCTGACGCTGGCGCTGGGCATCGGCGCCACCACTGCCATCTTTACCATCGTCCACGCGGTCCTGCTCAAGTCGCTTCCCGTCACCCGCCCCGCTCAACTCATCCGTATTGGCGACAACGAAAATTGCTGCATCAACGGCGGCATGCAGGATGACTGGTCCCTCTTCTCCACCGAGCAATACCGCGAGTTCCGCGACCATACCCCCGGATTTGCGCAACTCGCGGCCTTTCAGGCGGGGCGCTCCGAAGTCGGCGTCCGTCGAGCGGACACCAATCAGCCGGCCAAGGCCTTCCCGGCGGAATACGTCTCCGGCAACGCCTTTCAGACTTTCGGCCTGCGTGCGTGGATGGGGCGGCTGCTGCTGCCGTCGGACGACCACGCGGGAGCCGCGCCGGTCGCAGTCATGAGCTATCGCGCCTGGCGGCAGAAATTCGGCGGCGATCCCTCCGTGGTCGGATCCACGTTCCTGATCAACGGCCATGCCTTTACCGTCGTCGGCATTGGTCCGCCCGGCTACTTCGGCGAAAAGCTGACCAGCGATCCGCCCGCCTTCTGGCTCCCTCTGAGCGCTTCGCCGGTGATCCAGAGCGGCAGCTTCAATGTCTACGACAGCCCGCAGCTGGACTGGCTGAACCTGATCGGCCGCATCCGAAAGGGCGCCAACGTACAGCAGATGCAGGCCCGTCTGCAGGTGGAACTGCGTCGCTTTCTCTCCAGCCCCATCAGCAAGGTCGACAAAATGTCAGAGGCCTCGCTGATTCCAAAGCAGACCCTTCACCTGACCTACGGCGGCGGCGGCGTGCAGCAGATGCAGGATTCCTACCGTTCGCAGTTGGAACTGCTCATGTGGGTCTCCGCCTTTGTGCTGCTCATCGCCTGCGCCAATCTGGCCAATCTCATGCTGGTCTGCGCCACCGCTCGCAAGGCTCAGACCTCTGTCCGTTCGGCGCTCGGTGCGCCGCGCAGCCGCCTCGTCCGCCAGGCGCTCACGGAAAGCATCGTGCTGGCGCTCATCGGCGGCGTGGCCGGAACCGCGGTGGCATGGGCCGGAGCGCGCCTGCTGGTCCATCTGGTCGCCGGCCACAGCTATCTGCCCATCGATGCCACGCCTTCGCCGGCGATTCTGGGATTTGCCTTCGGTGTCTCGCTGCTCACGGGTATGCTCTTTGGGGCGGCGCCAGCATGGGTCACCGCCCATGCCCGGCCCATCGACGCCCTGCGCGGAGCCAACCGCTCCACCCGCCACAGCGGACTTTGGACGCAGAAGATTCTCGTGGTCCTCCAGGCGGCGGTTTCGCTCGCCCTGCTTTGTGCCGCCGGATTGCTGATTCGCTCCCTGGCCAACCTGCAGGACCAGCACTTCGGCTTTCAGACGGCGAACCGCTACATCCTCCACATCGATCCCCAGATGGCCGGCTATAAGGCGGATCAGTCGGACCTGTTCTACCGCCAGCTCCACGACGCGCTGATGGAAATCCCCGGAGTGAAGCAGGTCACCTGGTCGCTCTATAGCCCCATGGAAGGCGACAACTGGGGCGAGCAGGTCTTCATCGAAGGCCAGACGCCGCCGCCGCCCGGCAGCGACGCGAATGGTGCTTCCTGGGACCGCGTGAGCGCCGGCTACTTCAGCAACCTCGGCACAAAAATCATTGCCGGCCGCGGCTTCACCCGCCAGGACGATGCCACGTCGCCCAACGTGGCCGTCGTGAACGAGGCCTTCGCCAAACACTTCTTCAAAAATGGCAACGCCATCGGCCAGCACTTCGGAGATTTCGATCAGAAGTTTTCCGGCCATTTCACCATCGTTGGCGTGACGGAAAATACCCAGTACTGGAGCCCGAATTCCCACATCCGCCCCATGTTCTTCCTGGCGGCAGCGCAATGGCAAAAGTACAAAGAGCACGCGCTGGCGATGGAAGAGAACGTCTCTCATCTGGAGATGGGCGCTGTTGAGATTCGCACCGTTGGTGCGGTGCCCGGCCTCCAGGCTCAGGTCCGCCGCGCGCTGATGGGGATCAATCCCAACCTGAGCATGCTCAACTTCCAGAGCTTTGCGGGGCAGGTGAAGGATCAGTTTGGACAGGATCAGCTGGTCGTTCAGCTCACTTCAATCTTTGGCATTCTGGCCCTCGTCCTCGCCGCCATTGGACTCTACGGCGTTACCGCCTACTCCGTGGCGCAGCGGACGAGTGAGATTGGGATCCGCATGGCCCTCGGCGCCGACCGGTCGGGTATCCTCAGGCTGGTGCTGCGCGGGGCCTTCGTTCAGGCCGGAATTGGCCTGCTCATCGGCATACCGGGCGCGCTGATCGCCGGGCATTTCATGGCCAGCATGCTCTACGGAGTTCATCCCTGGGATCCGCGGGTTTTGGCGGGAACCACGGTGATTCTGGCTCTGGCGGCGTTCCTTGCCTCTGCCATTCCGGCTCGCCGTGCCGCGGGTGTGCAGCCAATGGAAGCGCTGCGAACCGAATAGGGAAGGGAATTCTCCGGCAGACTTTCGCTTCCCGGTGGTATCCGCATCGTTACTCTCCGATGCGTTTCCGCCGGAAATGCCATTTCTTTTCGAATCCGGGCATGGTATCTTCGTATTTCTTTCGCTGTCATGG
>JAJZJJ010000485.1 GCA_021810175.1 Acidobacteriota bacterium
CCCCTGTTTGTGTCTGCGCGAATGTAAGTGATTCCGGGGAGGTGGAAGCATGGAAGATCGACGGGGCTGGGGGAGTTGTCAACGAGGAATGTTTCGATTGCCATCGTCGATTTCTGGATGCAGTCGATCAGGCACATCAGCTGTGATTCCGGAGTGCGATACAGAACGATGGATGCGGTAATTTCAGTCACAGCAGCGGCCCTGAAAAGCCTTCAGGCTTCGGTCGGCCTGTCTTTGTTGGAGGGTTCGGACTTTCATTGTTGGGGTGGCCATCCGGATTCAGATGCGGCGGGGGGGTAATTTGCTTGCTGCATAGGTGATGAAGGAAGCTTGGCTCATTATAATCAATTAGAATACGACCTTAACCTCCTGCCGGATCTTCCATGCCCTCTCTTTTCCGGGCATGCTGCTGAGCGTGTGGCTCGATTCGCCGTGTATGGCGCGAGTGAGGGCAGCCGAGGCTGTTGCGGAGGATAGCTCCTCTTTCAGGCTGGTATGCTGCCTTCGTAGGCGTGTTTGTCAGGCGGCGGTTTTATCGCCTTTCCTAATTCAGTTGCAGAGTGAGAGCGCTGGCGGAATGCATTTGAATGACACAATCGTGGTAACCGGCGGGGCTGGGTTTATCGGCTCCAATTTTGTGCTGGACTGGCTGGAGAGCGCAGGCACGCCGGTGGTGAATCTCGACCTGCTGACGTATGCCGGGAATCCGGCAAACCTGGCTGCGTTGAAGGCTGACCGGCGGCATGTGCTGGTGCGCGGAGACATTTGCGACGCGGAGCAGGTGGCTTCGCTGCTGCGGGAACATCGGCCCAAAGCGATTGTGCATTTTGCCGCGGAGAGCCATGTGGACCGGTCAATCGTTGGGCCGGAGGCATTTCTTCGCACGAACATTCATGGCACGTTCACGCTGCTGGATCAGGCGAAGACTTACTGGCGGTCGCTGGACGATGAGGGACAAAGGGCTTTCCGGTTTCTGCACGTTTCGACGGACGAGGTTTATGGGACGCTTGGGCCGGAGGATGCGGCATTTTGTGAGACGACGCCGTATGCGCCGAACAGTCCGTATGCGGCTTCAAAGGCAGGGTCGGATCACCTGGTGCGAGCCTATCACCACACTTTTGGGCTGCCGGTGCTGACGACGAACTGCTCGAACAACTACGGGCCGTTTCAGTTTCCTGAGAAGCTGATTCCGCTGATGATTTTGAATGCGCTGGAAGGCAAGCCGCTGCCGGTGTACGGCGATGGGGCGAATGTGCGCGACTGGCTGTACGTGAAGGACCACTGTTCGGCGATTCGGGCGGTGCTGGAGCGCGGGCAGGTAGGGGAGACGTACAACATTGGCGGCAACAGTGAGCGGAAGAATCTGGACGTGGTGGGGACAATCTGCGACCTGGTAGACGAGATGCGGCCGGATGCGGGGATAGGTTCGCGGCGGAAGCTGATCACCTTTGTGAAGGACCGGCCGGGGCATGACCGGCGCTATGCCATTGACGCATCCAAGATTGCACGCGAGCTGGGTTGGAAGCCGGCGGAGAATTTCGAAGACGGATTGCGCCATACGGTGCGCTGGTACCTGGAGAATCTGGACTGGGTGGAAGGCGTGCGGACGGGTGCGTATATGAACTGGATCGAACAGAATTACGCGGAGCGTCTGACGCAATGAAGGGAATTATTCTGGCAGGCGGTTCGGGGACACGGTTATATCCGGTGACCCAGGTGGTTTCGAAGCAACTGTTGCCGGTGTATGACAAGCCGCTGGTCTATTACCCGCTGAGCACGCTGATGCTGGCGGGGCTCAGGGATATCCTGGTGATCTCGACGCCGCAGGATACGGCGCGTTTTGCGGACCTGCTTGGCGATGGGCATGGCTGGGGGATCCACATTTCCTATGCCGTGCAGCCGAGCCCGGACGGGCTGGCGCAGGCGTTCCTGATTGGGCGCGAGTTCATCGGCAACGATACGTGTTCGCTGGTGCTGGGCGACAACATCTACTACGGGCAGTCGTTCTCAAAGCAATTGCAGGAAGCGGCGCAATTGAAGGAGGGCGCGACGGTGTTTGCTTATCCGGTGCATGATCCGGAGCGGTACGGCGTGGTGGAGTTTGACCGCAACGGCAAGGCGATCAGCCTGGAAGAGAAGCCGAAGGCGCCGAAGTCGCGGTACGCGGTGACGGGGCTCTACTTTTACGATAACCAGGTGGTGGACATCGCCGGTGCGCTGAAGCCTTCACCGCGCGGCGAGCTGGAAATCACGGATTTGAACCGCGTTTACCTGGAAGCCGGGAAGCTGAATGTGCAGATCATGAGCCGGGGCATGGCGTGGCTGGACACGGGGACGCATGACTCGTTGTTTGAGGCGGGATTGTTCATCCAGACGGTGGAGCGCAGGCAAGGGTTGAAGATCGCCTGTCCGGAAGAGATTGCGTACCGGCTGGGTTACATTTCAGCCGAACAACTGGAGGCGCTGGCGCAGCCGATTCGCAAGAGCGGATACGGGGAGTATCTGTTGGGACTGTTGCGCGAGCCATATCTTTCGCCGGAGGGCAACCAGTGAAAGTAGAAGAGACTGCGCTGCCGGGGGTCCTGGTGCTGACTCCGGCGGTGTACCGGGATAACCGCGGCGCGTTCCTGGAGACGTGGAACCTGCGCCGGATGGAAGAGGCCGGATTGCCCACGACCTGGGTGCAGGACAACTTTTCGATTTCAAAGAAGAACGTGCTGCGCGGGATTCACTACCAGATCATTCAGCCGCAGGGAAAGCTCGTGCGCGTGGCCTACGGCGCGGTGCTGGACGTGGCCGTGGATCTGCGGCGGAGCTCGTCTCACTTTGGCAAGCATGTCGCGGTGGAGTTGTCGGAGGAGAACGGCAGGATGCTGTGGATTCCGCCGGGCTTTGGGCATGCGTTTCTGGCGCTGACGGAGACGGTTGGCTTCTCGTACAAGGTGACGGACTACTATTCAGCCGCCGGCGAGCGGACGATTTTGTGGGATGATCCGGAGCTGGCAATCGCGTGGCCGGTGGATGCCGCGAGCGTGATTGTGTCTGAGAAAGACGCCCAGGGCACGAAATTTCGTGAAGCCGAGGTGTACGCGTGAGCGGTGTTCCGCGTGTGCTGATTGTGGGCGCAACGGGGCAGGTGGGTACAGAGCTGCATCGCAGCTTCGCGGGCTTTGGGGAACTGGTTGCCGTAGACCGGAAAACGGTTGACGTTGCGGTAGCGGATCAGGTGCGGGATGTGGTGCGGCGGACGGAGCCGGACGTGATTCTGAATGCGGCGGCGTATACGGCAGTGGACCGCGCCGAGTCGGAGCCGGAGCTGGCGAAGGCGATCAATGCGGAGGCTCCGCGGGTGCTGGCCGAAGAGGCGCGGCGGCGAGATGCGCTGCTGGTGCACTATTCGACGGACTATGTCTTCGATGGAACGAAGATGGGGCCGTGGGTGGAAGAGGATCGGACGAATCCACTCAGTGTGTATGGGGCGAGCAAATTGGCCGGTGAGCAGGCGATTCGCGAAGTGGGCGGCAAGCATCTGATTTTCCGCACGAGCTGGGTCTATGGGCCGCATGGGAGGAAT
>JAJZJJ010000486.1 GCA_021810175.1 Acidobacteriota bacterium
AAGGCGCGCAGCACGTCCGGCCAGTTTTCGCCAACATCCTGACGGTCGGGAGCCCAGTACTCGACGATATTCCACAGCCGGAAGAGGCCGAGGAGCTGATAGCCGGCATCGGGAAAACGAATACTGACGTATGACTTTTCGTGGAGAAAGACGGGGTTCCTGACCTGGGGGGCAAGTGCGACATAGTATTGCTGGCCGGGCACGCGGTTTTTGTAGACGATCTCCAGCTGGTGACTGAGCGAAGGTCCGAGCAGCCGGGTGTCGTGGATCCACGCGAGGCTGGGGTGTACGACGAGGCCGGTGGCGCTGAGGGTGGCGCAATGGGTGCAGGGCTCGATGGGCCCCAGGCTGTCAATCCAGCGTGAAATGGCGGCATGGGAGGCGGCAGCGCCGGGCGCAGACAGGACAGCGGGCATGACCCGCAGGAGCTCGGCGTCCCAGTCGTAGTGGCCCGAGGTCACGGCGGGATCGTAATACTTGAGAAATCCCCAGACGCGGGCGAGGAGCGAGAGATTGTCGATCTGCAATGGGGTGAGCGTGGCGACCGGAATGCCCGAAGAGGGCGACCGGGTGGGAGGAGGTGCGTCGGCGACGGGTTTGCCGTCGACGAGTAACCGCAGGCCGTCGACCCAGGCGACACCGGTGCCGGAGAGGAGGGCGCCGAACAACAAACGGTCGGCATTACCAGCCACGGGAACGCTGACGGAGAATTCGCGCCAGCCGTTGGTTCCGTGCAGGCGGCGATTTTGCATGTTGTCCATTTCGACGGCGGATTGGCCTGCATCCTCCCTGATCCACAAACCGGCGAATCCCGAGACATTCCGGGTTTTAAGCCAGCCGCGAAGTTCGATCGTTTTCCCGCCGAAGTCGATGGGAATGGCTGCGGTCAACGCACTGAGGCCGCCGCCAGGCTGGTGAGTTCGATCCAGCCGGACCGCCCAGTGACCGGAATGCACGACGCTGCTTTCCCGCTGAACGGTGCCGGGAGGATAGCCGGTCCAGCCGCCAGGCAGGCTGCCTGAACCCGGCCTTTCGAATCCGAGGATTCCGGCGAGGTTCTTCCGGGTGACGGGTGCGGACTGCGCGCATGCCATGGTAGCCATGCCGATGAGCATTCCTGCAGCAAGCCTGCGCATGATGAGAGCCATTGTCCGGGCACAGCCGGGTTAATTGTCAAGGAGCGGATTACAAAGGACGAGCGGCGGCGGGCAGAAGCGGATGCTGCGAAGGGACCATTCTCCGCGGGTGGAGTAACGCGAAAGGCGCGGGGAGGAAATGCGCAGTTGCCAGTTGTATTTTTTTGTGGATACACTCCTGATTCGCTGGAAACCACCGGCGATTCCCCACCGCAGTGAATCACGCTTCATATAAAACCGCGGAAGCGAAAGGGATAAAAGACAGACGATAGCGCGAGGCGCGGAGCCCGTCTGCGAGGGCTGCGAGCCAGGTGTTGACCAGTGTTTCCGCCGGATGTTTGAATGGCGGGGTTTTGCCGGAGCTCCGGAGAAGAGGCCGGGGCCGACGCGATGAAAAACAGCAACGAATCGGAGGATGTTGCATGGAGTGCTTCAACTGGATGGCCGCGTGGGTGAGTCCCATGGGAGGCCAGAACACGGCCGGGATGAACGGCGCGATTTTTCTGTGGGTTGCGCTGGCGACGGGCGTGCTGGGACTGCTGGCGGCGTTTGTGTATGCACGAGGCGTGCTGGCATCAGACACGGGGACGCCGGAGATGCAGCGGATATCGAATGCGATCCGGCAGGGGGCGGAAGCCTTTATGCGGCGGCAGTACGGGACCATCGCGCTGATCGCGATTTGCCTGGCTGCGGTGCTGTACGGAGGGTATGAGGTTTCGCCGGCGACGCGGCCGTACGCGGGCAAGGTGGTGATCAGCTTCATTATTGGAGCGGCGTGCTCGGCGATTTCGGGACAGACGGGGATGTGGGTGTCGATCCGGGCGAACATCCGGACGGCGGCGGCGGCGCGGACGAGCCTGGGCAAGGCTCTGCAGACGGCGCTGCGCGGCGGAGCGGTGACGGGGCTGGTAGTGGTGGGCCTGTCGCTGCTGGGCATCGGACTGCTGTTCTGGGTGTTCGGCGGGCTGCACCAGCCGCAGCAGACGCCGTATGAGCTGGTGGGCTTCGGATTCGGCGCATCGCTGGTGGCGCTGTTCGCGCAGCTGGGCGGCGGCATTTATACGAAGGCCGCGGATGTGGGCGCGGACCTGGTGGGCAAGGTGGAGGCGGGGATTCCGGAGGACGATCCGCGGAACCCGGCGGTGATTGCCGACCTGGTGGGCGACAACGTGGGCGACTGCGCGGGACGCGGCGCGGACATCTTCGAATCGACGGCGGCGGAGAACGTGGGCGCGATGATTCTGGGCGCGGCCCTGTATCCGGTGTTCGGGATCAAGGGGATTTTGTTTCCGCTGGTGGTGATGGCCATCAACCTGGTGGCGAGCGTGATTGGCGTGGCTCTGGTGCGCGCGAAGGAAGACGAGCTGCCGATGCACGCGCTGAACCGGGGCTACTATGCGACGACGCTGATCGCGCTGGCCGGGTTCGCGGCAGCCGTCTATTACATGCTGCAGGGGCGCTGGTGGCTGCTGGGCAGCGGCGTCTGCGGAATTGTGACGGCATTCCTGTTTGTGAAGATCACGGAGTACTATACGGAGACGCGCTTCAGGCCGGTTCAGGGAATCGCGTTTGCCTCGACGACGGGGCCGGCGACCAACATCATCAGCGGACTGGCGGTGGGCATGGAAACGCCGGCGCTGCCGGTGATCGCCATCAGCGGGGCGCTGCTGTGCAGCTACTACTTCGGCATCCGCGGGCTGGCGGATGTGCATACGATTTCGAATTACTCGAAGGGCATCTACGGGACGGCGATCGCGACGATGGGGATGCTGTCGTCGGCGGCGTACATTCTGGCGATGGACACGTTCGGTCCGATTACGGATAACGCGGGCGGGATCATCGAAATGTCGAACCAGCCGGAGGAGGTGCGGACGAAGACGGACGCACTGGATGCGGCGGGCAACACGACCAAGGCGCTGACCAAGGGGTACGCGATCGGGTCGGCGGCGCTGGCGGCGTTTCTGCTGTTCTCGGCGTATCTGGCGGCGGTTCACGATATCGTGGCGCAGCGGATGGCGGCGGCGGGAGAGACGCTGGCCGCGGGCTGGAGCTTCAGCAACGTGAATCTGGCGTCGGTTCCTGTATTTGTGGGCGGACTGCTGGGGGCGATGCTGACCTACCTGTTCTCGTCGATGGCGATCAAGGCGGTGGGACGCGCGGCGCAGACTGTGATCCAGGATGTACACCAGCAGTTCCGGGAGAATCCTGGAATTATGGAGGGGACGTCGTCGCCGGATTACGGGCGGTGCGTGAGCATCGTGACGGGCGCGGCGCTGCGGGAGATGGTGCTGCCGGGGCTGCTGGCGGTGAGTCTGCCGCTGGCGGTGGGGCTGATCTTCAAGCACTTCAGCTCGGCGTTCACGGTGGGAGGACTGGCCAGCGATCCGAAGATTCACGGAGTGCCGATGAATCTTGGCGGGTGCCGCCTAGAAC
>JAJZJJ010000487.1 GCA_021810175.1 Acidobacteriota bacterium
CGGCCCGCACTCCCCGCAAAACCTGCTCCAGGTACTACCTCATCCGGCCCTGCTGGATCTCGTCCCGCCGCCTCTTCTCCCACTCCCGCTCAGCCCTCTCCATCGCCAGCAGATACTCGCCCTCCAGCAGGTGAATCCGCGGCACATACTCCCCCGCCTTGCCCAGGCGTTCGGCATACCCCGCTGCCTCGGCCTCCAGCCTGCGCACGCGTTCGTTCAGCCGCTCGGCCGCTTCCTCCGGCGTCAGAAAAATCAAAAAGCTCATGGCCGCCATAAACTCCGACGACTCCCGCCGTGGCGTCCCCACAATCCGCCGCAGAACCTCGCTCAGCGTCGCCAAACCCGCCGCCGTCGCCCGGTAAACCGTCCGCTCCGGCCGATTCCCTGCCCGCTCCGTGCTTTCCACCGCGATCAGCTCATCCCGCACCAGCCGCCGGATCGCGTGATACAGCGATCCCCGCTTCAGCGCCAAAATCTCGTCCTTGTGCCGCAGCCTTAGCAGACGCTGCATCTGGTACGGGTGCATCGGACCCTCCCGCAGCAGCGCGAGCACCGCGATCTCCCAAATTCCAATCTCGGATTCCATATAGTTCATTTGCACTATATCATCTGAACTGTACGGCGCAAATAAAAATACCCCCTGCGGCCCGATGCCACCCCGTATCCCATCAATCTGCTGCCCCTGCCGTGACTTCCGGCATCCCGCCGCCAATTGTCACAACGCCCCGGGAACGATACTTTTATCTCTATGGACTCTTTTCCCGGCGCTGATCGGCGTCCAGGCTCCCGCCCGGAGATTCTTCCTCCCGGCGCCGCCTGGCCCGCCCCTGAGCCCGAACCCGTGCCTGAGCAGCCCCGCGGATGGTACCCTCCGCCTCAACCGCCGCCGCGCCAGCCTCGCCGCCACTGGGCGCACGCCCCGGCTACCTATACCCTGGTCGGCATCAATTTTGCGGTTTATTTGTTCACCCTCTGGCAGAGCCACAGCCTTGTCGCGCCGACCTTCCGCGACAACCTTTCCTTCAGCCTGCTCTGTAATGGCGGATACGTCATCTTCGCCGGCCAGTGGTGGCGCGTCGTCACGTCCGTCTTCGTTCATTTCAGCTGGATCCACATCGGCGCCAACATGTGGTGCCTCTGGAACCTGGGCCTCCTCGGCGAGCCGCTCCTCGGCGAATTCGGCATGTTCGCCGCCTTCCTGCTCACCGGCGTCGCCGGAAACCTCCTCAGCGTCGCCATCCACCCCGTCCCCTTCGGCCAGCCCGGCGGAATCCTCTCCGCTGGCGCCTCCGGTGCGGTCTTCGGCATCGCCGGAGTCCTGCTCATGCTCCTCCGTTCGCCTCTGCTGCCCATCCCGCAGTTCGAGCTAAAGAAGATCCGCCGCAGTGTCTGGTACTTTGCTCTGCTGAATTTTGTCATCGACGGCGGACTACTCGTCTTTCAATCCACCATCAAGATCGATAACATGGCCCATCTCGGCGGATTCCTGAGCGGCATTCTCTTCGGTCTGCCCCTGGTCCCGCGCATCGGAGCCCCACGCGCCACATTCATCCGCCGCCGTGCCATCGCTGTCGCCGCCGGCGCCTTTATCCTGCTGCTCTTCGCCTGGGGGATACACTCCTTCTACCTCGGCGCGGTCCGCTAGAGCTGCGGCCTCCGCCTCCTCCCGCGGGCGCGGGAGCGGCCACCGGAGAGCCCCGGCCACGGCGGCCAGGCTCCGGCCTGCCTCCTGTCTCTTACCGGGTCGCTGTCGCGGCGAACTTCTTCACCATCGCCAGCAGCAGCTTCCGGTCGCTGTCGTTCAGATTCGTCGAATACCGCCGAATCTGCGTCAGAAACCGCAGTTCGTCGTCGGAAAGCTTCTGCGCCTGCAGTTGCCGGCCCAGGCCGTCCTCCGCAAACAACTGAGCCAGCGGAAGTTCCAGCGCCGACGCAATCTTCGCCAGCGTGTCCAGGGACGGCACCGTATGCCCGTTCTCCACTCTGGACAAATAGCACCGAAGCAGCCCCGTCCGCTTCTCAATGTCTCCCTGCGACAGGCCCTTTTGCAACCGGTAACTGCGAATCGTGGTTCCAATTTTCATCGTCGTGCTTCCCCGATCGTACTTTCCCCTGGGCAGCGCAGACCAGGTCTTTTTATTTGTGTTGGCTGCATAGTTAACACGTCCTGAACCGAAGTGCAAGCTATATTTTCACGCGGCTCGGTAACCCATGCACAAACTAAAGGTACTTATGTGCTAAAAAATACTGCTGATTTCGTCAATGGAGACCCCCGCCGGTTGCTCTTATCTTATTGATTCCCCATAAAACTGACCCCGTGGTGCGTCCCGCCCGGCCTTCCGCTGGAAGATTACCTGCGTAACCCTCCGCCAGCTTCAGACCTTCAGCCCTTCTGTCCCGGTTTCAGGTACTTCGCCAGAAAGTCCTTTGCCCGCGCCTTCGCGTCCGCCGTGTCGGCCGGACGATACCCACCCTTGTTGTTCGGATTCTCGAACGCGTGCCCCGCATCCGGATAGATCTTCACGCTCACGTTCTTTCCCAGCCGCTTCAGCTCCGTCTCGAATGCATGAACCGCCGCCGGAGGAATCACCTGGTCTTCTCCCCCAAACGTCCCCAGCACCGCGGCGTGAATGCGCTCCAGCTCGGCCGGCTTTGTCGGCAGCTCTCCGTAATTGATCACCACCGCCTTCAGCGTCGGATCGGCCACCGCCAGATCCGCCGCAAATCCGCCGCCCATACACCAGCCAATCGCACCCATGCGGTTTGGATCCACATCCTTACGGCTGTCCAGCCATCGCACCGCCCCGCTCAGATCTGCCACGGCCCGCGCCTTCGGCAGGCTGCGCATCAGCTGCATCGCGACCTGCGGATCGGTCGTCACCCGCCCCCGGTACAGATCCACGGCCAGGGCCACGTAGCCCTGCGCGGCAAGTTCTTTCGCCTGTTGCTTCACCCACGGCGTCAGCCCCCACCATTCGTGAACCACCACCACCGCCGGATGCACACCTCCGCCTGCCGGCAGATACAGCATTCCGTGAACCGTCTCGCCGCCTGCGGGAAACGAAACCTCCTGCCCGCTCTGCGCGCATGCGCCCGCGGCTGCAAGAAGAAACGCACAAAAAATCGCCGGCACAACCATCCGGGCCATTTTGCGTTGCATTGTTTTGCTCCTGGGAAGGACCATCCATGTATCGCAGAAATCTCCGCCTGAGGCAAGTGTTAGATTCGATTCGCCGCAACACATCCGTCTGCGCCCCGGCTTCATCGCACTCCATAGCGGCCATTTCCGGGCATTTGCGGATTTCGCGCTCATCCCGGTGGCCGAACAGCCGTGAGCGACTTCCCTGCCCTGCGAAAAATCGCGCACCTCCGCCACAGTCACCCTCCGGTCGCGCGGCTGCGCCACCGCGCGCGCCTCACCTGGCGCGAGGCCCTTCACCTCGGCAATATCGTCGTCCACGAAATGTTCCGCACGCACGCGCTCGACGTCGCCGGCGATGTCGCCTTCTGGCTGCTCATGTCCTCCGTGCCGCTGCTCATGACCGCCGTCTCCCTGCTCTCCGT
>JAJZJJ010000488.1 GCA_021810175.1 Acidobacteriota bacterium
CTTTGAGGCCGCCAAAGCTGCCCTCGCCCTGCTCAAGCGCGCCCGCAAAGACACCTTCATCTTCTTCCTCATCAGCGGCGGCGGCTCCGCCATGCTGGAGCTGCCCCGCGACCCGCGCATCTCCCTTGAAGACACCATCGCCTTCCACGAGACCCTCGTCGCCAGCGGCGCCACCATCACGGAAGTCAACACCGTGCGCAAGTATTTTTCCGCCATCAAGGGCGGACGCCTCGCGCTCGCCGCGCCCGAAGCCGAAAAGCTTTCGCTCCTGCTCGCCGATGTGCCGCTGAAGGATCTGGCCGCCGTGGCTTCCTCGCCAACGCTGCCCGATTACTCCACGCCCGCCGCCTGCGCCGAAATCCTCGAGCGCTTCCATCTGCTCGAAAAATTTCCCGCCTCCGTCCGCGCATGGTTTGAAGGCATGCATCTCGCCGACGACACCGCTCCGCGCATGTCCTCCTCTCCTGAGGGCGCGGCCGCCGTTCAGGCCTTCGGGAACGCGCAGTTCGACACCCTGCTCTCCAACCACGACTTCGTCAACGCTGCCCGCGATTACGCTCAGTCCCTCGGCTACAAGGTCATCATCGACAATACCTGCGACGACTGGGAGTACTCCGAGGCGGCAAAGTACCTGCTCGCGCGCTTCCATGAACTGCGCCGCGAATTCCCCCGCCTCTGCCTGCTCTCCAGCGGCGAAGTCACCGTAAAACTATCCGAGAATCCTGGCTGCGGCGGACGCAACCAGCAGTTTGTTCTCCAGGCCGCTTTCGATCTGGCGCAGCATCCCGGCCAGCCTCTCGCCGTCCTCAGCGCCGGCTCCGACGGCGTCGATGGCAACAGCCCGGCGACCGGGGCCATCGCCGACCCCACCACCCTCGACCGCGCCCGCGCCTACAGCTTCGACCCGGAAACCACCCTCCGCCGCTTCGACGCCTGCACCCTCTTCACCTCGCTCGGCGACTCGGTCGTCACCGGTCCCACCGGCAACAACCTGCGCGACCTCCGCATCCTCATCTCCGGCTGAACCCGCGGCTGGAAAGTCCCACCGCAGCGGCCGGGCTTGACGGCCATCTCCGCCAGGCATGAACTTTCTCCTCATAAAATATTAACTAAGTAGACAACCACAGCAGGCATCCAAGCACTGCAGGCACGGCTTTGGAGGCCTTCTCATGCGCAGCAGCACCCACGCTCTGTTCCTGTCCACGTGTGCCCTCTTCCTTCCAGCTTTCCTGGCTGGATGCGGGACGAGTTCCGTCTCTGCCAACCCTGGCGAAAGCACCCATGGCAGCGGGCCTGTTCCCACTGTCACCGAGCAGGCCGTCCAGGTGGACGGCGTTGCCCCGAACCGAAGTCAGGAAGTGCAGTTCAGCGAGCCGATGGATCCGGCGACGATCAACAGCAGGACTTTCATCCTCACGGATCCTGATGGCAACCGGGTTCCAGGCAGCGTCAGCTACGATTCCACCTTCGACGTTGGCATCTTTCAGCCCTCGCCAGCCCTCCAGACCGGAGCCACATACAAGGCCACCATCGCCACTGGCGCTGCCTCAACCGGAGGAGTGCACCTGGCGAAGCCTTACACCTATTCCTTTGCCACGCGGACCAGTGCCGACAACTCTCCGATTGCCATCAATCAGGTCAGTCCGGCCGCCAATGCGGCCTGCGTGAGCCCCACCGCACAAATCGTTATCACCTTCGACGAAGCGCCCGATGCAGCTACCGTCACGTCCCGGAACATCGTGGTCACCGACAGCAGCGGCAATACGATCGCGACGAAACTGTCCACCAACATCGATACCACGCAGGTAGTCGTGACGCCCGTTTCTCCGTTGCCCAGCGGCGTCATCACGGTCAGGGTAAGCAATATCGGCGACCTGGCGGATCGTATGCTCCAACAGCCGTACACCTGGTCGTTCTCGACGGCCTGCGGCGTCGGCGGAGGAGGGACTGCTGCTCTGCAGGTCGTCTACGTGCTCAACGGCGCCACCCTCACAACATGGGACGTCGACCCGCGGACCCTTCAGGCCTCGCAGGCCGGCAGCATCGCCGTGCCCGCCGGAACCTATCCCGACGTTTTCATCTCGCCGGATGACCACACCCTTTACTACGTCACTTACCAGGACCCCCAGCTCGATGGAGGAAAAATCCGGGTCTACCCCACCAACAGCGCCGGCGTGCCGCAGAGTGCGCCCGTCCAGCAGGTGGATTCCTCGCAGGTGAACGGGCAGCACATGGATCCGAGCGGGACTCTGGTCTATGCGGTATTGACCGGAGCGACCACCGGTTCCAGCGGAAATCAAACCACCCCCTACCAACTGGTGAGTTATCAGCGGAATCCCGCAACCGGCCAGCTCGGCAACCCAACGGTGCAGGCGACATACAACCTGCAAAGCGACATCGGCGGCTTATATTGCACGTTGCAGATTCTCGGTTTCAGCACCCACGGGAGCGAGCTGTACGATTCCGTCTCATGTTCAGCCCCCTACGCGTCCTCAAGCGCAACCGACAATGAGCGGACCGTAAACCCGGTAACCGGCGCCCTCGGTCCGGACCGCGCAATTTATCGCTGGAGCAACTCGAATGGCGGCAGCGAGAACCTTCGGTTCGCAGCAAACCTGATGTTCGATTTTGCCTTCCCGAACCCCAGCATTGCTTCGCCCAACTACATTGATGTCTTTCGCATCATGCCCAACGCCACCACGCCTCTGATCCACTGCACGGCGTCGATGCAATCGATCTGTGCCTCGTACACGGAAACCGGCCAGGTCGATCCATCCGGCCGCTATCTCTTTCTAAACGACTCCAGCCTGGTGACGCACATCCTGCGGGTCAGCACCAGCACGGGCAGGCTGGATCCAACCGGCAGCACGATCCCCTTCCAGGTCGGATTACTGAGCCCTGACGGCTCGATCGTCTACGCTCGCAGCTACACGAACAACGGAATCAGCCTGCGGATTTACGGATTCAATCCCTCCAATGCGAGCATAACCTCCGGAGGATCGATCTTTGTTCCCAACAGCGCTGAGCAGGAAAGGGCTGCGGAACGCCCCTGAATCGTGGCCGATCACCGTGCCGGGACGTAAGTCCCGGCACGATGAGTCGGGCTCCTAAAACTTCACCTGCGGCGCATTCTGCGACGTGGGAGTCGCCTCAAAATAGGCATTGTTCGGCTTGAACCCCGCGAAGTGCGCCCAGATATTGTTCGGAATCTGCCGGATGAAGGTGTTGTAGCTCCGCAGCGACTCGTTATACCGGCGACGCTCCACCGCAATCCGGTTCTCCGTGCCTTCCAGCTGATCCTGCAGCTCCAGAAAATTCTCGTTCGCCTTCAGATTCGGATAGGCTTCCACCACCGCCAGCAGTCGTCCCAGCGCTCCGTCCAGTTGCCCGTTGGCGCGCATCTGGCTCTGCGGATCGTGCGCCGCCAGCAGCGCCTGACGAGCATTGTCCACGTCGGCAAAGACCTTTTCCTCATGCTTCGCGTAGCCCTTCACCGTCGCCACCAGGTTCGGAATCAGATCCGCGCGCCGCTGCAGCTGCGCCTGCACGTTGGCCCACTGCGCC
>JAJZJJ010000003.1 GCA_021810175.1 Acidobacteriota bacterium
ACGACTCAAAACCGATAGGGGGAAATCATGTCGCTCGGGAAAAACACGGTCCACGCTCGCAAGCAAAAATCGCTTGCCAAGTGCCACACCATGACACAAGCACCGGCCGCAGAATTCCGCACGCCGGCCTCGCATCACGCCATGCAGACACCCGTGCTCGTGCTCAATGCGTCCTATGAACCCATCAACATTTGCGGCGCTCGCCGCGCCCTCGTTCTCGTGCTCAAAGGCGTCGCTAAAACAGAAGAAGAGCATGACGCCATCCTCCACGCCGCGCGTGTCCTCATGCCTCTGCCTTCCGTCATCCGTCTGCTCGAGTACCGCCGCATCCCGCACCAGACGCGCGCCCTCTCGCGCAAAAACATCCTCCTGCGTGACCGCAACACCTGCCAATACTGCGGCGTCGTACTCACGGCTGGCGAGCTCACCCTCGATCACGTCATCCCACGTTCGCGCGGCGGCCTTTCCACCTGGGAGAACCTCGTCGCCTGCTGCCACCCCTGCAATCGCCGCAAAGGTAATCAGCTGCTCGGCGAACTCACTGACATGAAGCTCTTGCGTGAGCCGCGCCCCTTCTCGCTCCACACCAGCCGCCACATCATGCGCATGATCGGCCACTCCGACCAGAAGTGGCGCAAATACCTCTACTACTGAGCGGTTTTTCCAAATTTTCCCGTCTCAAGAAGCGCGGATGACCACTCCGCGCTTTTCCTTTGCCGCCATCGGCTCACAATCCTTGCTGCATTCTTCCGTCCGGTTTATAGATACTGTTACGTGAGCCTTCACCCCGGCTTTGCCATGAAACTCTCGTCCGCATTCTCCGTCGCTCTCGCCGCGCTTCTCTGTTGCGCAGCCGCCGCGCAAACTGCCTCCGCCCCGTCCGCTTCAGGCAATCCCGCCGCGCAGCTCACCCCATCGCAGAATCGCCACGTCTTTGTCCCCGTTCTCATTCACAACAAAAAAGGCACACTCGTCCCTAACCTCACTGCAGCGGACTTCACTCTCACGGACAACACCCACCCGCAAACCATCCAGGCCTTCGCGCCCGACACTTCCCTGCCGCTCACCGTCGGCCTCGTCGCGCAAACCGGCCCCGGCATGAGCTCCTGGCTCCCCGCAGAGCGCCGCACCGGAGAAAAATTCTTCGATCGCCTCATGGCCGGCTCCAACTCACGCGTCAAAGCCTTCGTCATGCAGTTCAACCTCGACGTCGATCTCCTTGAAGATCCATCGCCCTCTACGCAAAAACTACACCGGGCGCTCACCCAAATCGGCGTCCCCCAGTTCAACGGCGACAGCAACGGTGCATACTCCGCCTCCGGCGCCACCAAACGACGCCGCAAACAGCGTCCCGGTGGAGCCGCGCTCTACGACGCCATCTACCTTGCATCCACACAGGTGCTCAACAAGGAGTCCGGGCGCAAAGCCCTCATCATCTTTTCCGACGGTGTTGACCGCGGCAGCAAGGAAACCATGAACGCCGCCATCAATGCCGCGCAGCGAAATGGCGTCGAAGTCTATGCCATCTATTTCAAAGGCGTCCCGCCGCCTGAGAAATTCCATAAGAACATGAACCGACGCAGCGGCCTCGGCTACCCTGGCGGCTATCCCGGCGGATACCCAGGCGGTTACCCCGGCGGATATCCCGGTGGGTATCCAGGGGGCTATCCCGGCGGTGGTGGAACTTCCCAGCCACCCCCACCCGCACCCAGCCGCCGCGTCAACGGCAAAGGAGTTCTCGCCGACATCTGCGGTCATACAGGCGGCGAAATGTTCGACAGCAGGCGCGCCAGCCTCCAGACGCTTCTCGCGCAGATCGCCGACCAGATGAATGACGCTTACATTCTCCGCTATACACGCACCAAAGCCTCAAGCGATCCCGGCTTCCACCACATCATCCTCAAACCCAAGCAAAAAGGCCTCTTCGTCCAGATGACCGAAGGCTACTGGCGGCCACAGAAATAGTGATGCGTCCCCGCGCCGCGTCTCATTCACTTCACGCAAGGTCCCCGCTCGTATGCGTCCTCTCTCTGTCGTACTTGTAATCCTGTGCGCCGCTTGCCTTTTCGCAGCATCGCCTTCTGCTCGCGCCTCCATCTTTGCTCCCGTCGAAGGCATCATCCACGACCCCCAGCACCGCCCCATTCGCGGTGCGCATGTCACCCTCCACGCAGCGGACTCCGCGCTCACGTTTTCCCAAACCACCGGCCCCGACGGCATCTTCCGCTTCAACAGCGTTCCGGCTGGAGTCTATATCGTCACCGTCACGGCTACAGATTTCACCTCGCAAAAACAGGTAGTCGCAATCACCGCCAACAGCCGCCCTGTCCTGCACTTTGCTCTCACCGTCGCCATCGTCACCCAGACCACCGAGGTCAGCGCGCAGACCTCCAGCCTGCAGCCGGACTCCATGACGCCCACCACTCTCGTCAGCCGCCGCCAGATCGCCCAGACCCCCGGCGCCAGCCTCACCAACTCGCTCGCCATGATCACCGACTACACACCCGGCGCATACATGGTGCATGACATGCTCCACGTCCGTGGCGGCCACCAGCTTGCCTGGCTCATCGACGGCGTCCAGATCCCCAACACTAACATCGGCAGCAATATTGGCCCTGCCATCGACCCCCTCGATATCGACTACCTCGACATCGAGCGCGGCAGCTATCAGGCCGATCTGGGCGACCGCACCTACGCCATCTTCGACATCGTTCCCCGCAACGGATTCGAGCGCAATCGCGGCGGTGAACTGGTCCTCAGCGGCGGCAGCTACGCCCAAACCAACGACCAGCTCAGCTTCGGCAGCCACTCCGAGCGCTTCGCCTGGTACCTCAGCGCAAATGGTAACCGCAGCAGTTATGGACTCATGCCGCCCATCCCCCAACCTTACCACGACGCCGAAAACGGCTACGGAGGCTTCAACTCGCTCATCTACAACCCCACGCCCAACGACCAGCTTCGCTTCGTCTCGCAGGCCCGCGCCGACTACTACCAGATTCCCTGCGACCCCAACCCCAACGACTACGAAAACCAGATCTTCCCCACCAGCCAGCTTCGCGACGGCGAGCACGAAACCGACGCCTTCACCGCTTTCACCTGGATTCACAACTTCTCGCCATCCGTGCTGCTCAGCATCTCGCCCTTCTACCACTTCAATCGAGCTCACTACGTCCCAGGCCCGCACGACGCTCCCGCCGCAACCACCTCCGATCAGACTGGCAATTACACCGGCCTACAGACATCTGTAACCTCAATAGTGGCAAATCACACCGTTAAAGTCGGCCTCTACTCCTACGGCCAGCATGAGAATGACTTCTTCGGCTCCACCTTCTCTGACGGTTCTCCCTCAGTCGCCGAACGCAACATCGTCAACGGCGCCGTCGTCGAGTTCTATGTGGAAGACGCATACAAACCCAGCCGCTGGGTCACCCTCTTCGGCGGCCTCCGCGAGTCAATCTTCTCCGCAGCAATCAACGAGAACTACCTCTTCCCCCGCATCGGCCTCGCCGTCGAAATCCCCTGGCTCCACTGGGTCTTCCGCGGCTTCTACGGCCATTTCTACCAGCCGCCGCCGCTTACCAGCGTCTCGGGCCCGCTGCTCGCCTACGCCCAATCCACCAATACCAGCTTCGAGCCCCTCCACGGCGAGCGTGACGAGGAACACCAGTTCGGCGTCACCATCCCCATCCACGGCTGGACCCTCTCCGCCGACAACTTCGAAACCCGCGCCAACAACTTCCTCGACCACAGCAACGTTGGCGAGTCCAGCATCTTCATCCCCGTCACCATCGACGGCGCCCTTATTCAGGCCTGGGAGCTCACCCTCCGCTCACCCCGCCTCTGGAAGTACGGCGCATTCCATCTCGCCTACTCCAACCAGCTCGCCCAGCAGCGCGGAGCCATCACCGGCGGCCTCATCTGCTATCCGTCCAGCTCGCCCGCATGCGCTGTTCCGCCCGGCTACACGCCCCTCGACCACGATCAGCGCAACACCCTCAACACCGGCTTCAACGCACATTTGCCCTCGCACGCCTACGCATCCATCAATCTCTATTACGGTTCAGGATTCTCCAATGGCGTCCAGACCGCCCAATACCCCGGCAACTATCTGCCCCAAAACACCACCATCGACCTCGCCGCCGGCAAATCTCTCGGTCGCCACTACCAGCTCAGCCTCACCGCGCTCAATGCCGCCGATTCCCGCGTCTTGCTAGACAACAGTCTTACCTTCGGCGGATTCCACTACAACGCCCCGCGCGAAATCTACGCCCAGCTCCGCTATCGCTTCCACTTCTAGCCGGCCCGGAAACTCACACCGCAAACCGCCTTCCGCCGTGGACACCATCATAGAACTCAGCCAATGGATCCTACCGCGCAACGCCTGCCTCTCCCGTCGCTGCCGTCAAGGTCGATCCTTACTCCCGGACGAACCATGCGCAGCCCTGGATCGCTTGGGCTTGACCAGGAAATTCTTCTTGTCCGGCATAATCTGCACCTTCGCCCGAAACAGATGATAGTCTTCGAAAACGCTGTCATTCACCTGGGTCTCCATGGGCACAAACCTTCCGGATGAGAGATACATCGACGGCATCGTCGCGTCATGCGCGGGGAATCTCGCAATAGGTCCCGGCATAGGGGTGCGGAATACAGCAACGCTTCTGACTGGGCAGTAATACTTCCGTCCGCCCAACTCAACCGGGCCATACTTCACCATGATTCCCCATTGGTTAAGGGGTGCACGTTCCACCGTCGCCACCACGGTCACGCGAAGGATGGTTCCATCCGACGGATCAATCTCGAGTTCACCATGATAAGCGCTGAAGCCTCGGTAAGGTCGCCCGTAAATACAGCAGAAACCGATCAGGTAATGCGATGCCCGCTTCGGCACCTCGAAATGGAAGACTGCATCGAGCCCGTTCTGCCCCTGCACCCAGTGGCCCCATGCCAGCTTGCCTTTGGGCAGATCCCCGTAAATCACCGAAAAAATCGGGCCAAACTCGCCGTAGGTGGTCATGAAAGCCCCCGGTGAATCGGCGCGGTCTCGCTCTCGTCCACCTTTCTCAATGACTTCTTTACCATGGCGATATAGAACCGTTACGGTCGACCGGCCGACCACATGCATCGGCTCGTAAGCCGTAACCCGGCCCGTCGTCGGAGTTTGGAACTGTTTTCCCGCCGGCGAGTATTGGTAGCCGGTAGTGTCCATTCGGGCAAACAAATTCGGCATGTGGCGCAACGCAGTCAAAACGTAATCAGCAGACTTGCCGATGATCTCTTCCTGCTGCTGGATGGTAGGCGCCGGCCGATCCGGAATCTCTCTCGCCGGTAAAGGAAGGAATACGGCCTGATCGGCAAGGATCACCAGCGTCTGGCGCGACTCGGTTCCGGGAAGCTCCGCTTCAAGCGCAGCGAGCTTCTCGTCGCTCAACCGCTCCGTCAGTTGCAGGCCGGACAAGCCCTTTGCAACCTCGGCATCCGTTTCCTTCTGGGAAGAAACGATGATCTGGCTCAGCTGCTCCACCGTGACAAGCTTGGCCGCAAACGCGCATGGTGCCACAATAAGCGCCAGCAGCGAAAGGAGCGTTGCCTGGAATACCGGGAGGGACCTCACGGACCGCACGCGTCAGTTTATCCCCGGAGAAACAGCCCTGCAAATCAGGCATGCGGCTCGGCAATCAAAATGGCGCCGCTCCGAAGTCAAGCCGAACAACGCAAAGTAAAGTTAGGGGGAGTCGGGCGCGCAACGCGTGCGATTCGCCGGACGCGCACTCCCGCCCAGCCTCGCCCTCACAAATTCGACAAGCTCGGTGCTCATAAATCCTGGCGGAGCAATGCGAAATCGCGGCTTCCCTGCAATCAGCCGCCCCGAAACCCCCTCCCATTGCGGCTCCAACCCGTCACCCGAGGCAGTCAACACTACCGCGTCCGCCCGATCCAGAAACAGCCGCGCCGAGTCCTTAAAGTCCGCCGTCCCCGCATCCAGCACCGTCAGATACAAGTCCGGCAGCAAAAACCGCATCACACTGTTCGACTCCAGAATTGCGTTCTCAGCCGTCTCCAGCTCTCGCCGAATCCGCGGCATCACCTCACCCAGCATCCCCATCCGCGTCCGCACCCACAGGCATCGGGCCGCGCCCGCCGCCAGAAAACGCGACGTATCCGTTCCCGTCGTCGCGTCCTCTTCCACACTTACTGCCACCGAGTGATCGGCCGTCTGGCAGTCGCACGGCTCCCCATTCGCCGAGCAGAACCCATGCCCATACTGCGTAATCTTCATCGCCGTCCATCGCATCTCGGGCATCGCCGCAATCAGCCCCGCCACCACGGAGGTCTTCCCAATGTTCCGGGAATGCCCGCCCACGACGACAATCGCCACCGCTATTCTCCGTCCCTGCCGCCACGCCGCGTCAGTCGCGCCAGCGTCGCCAGTTCCTTCAGATATGCCCGCAGCGGCTTGGCCGGGGTCCCCCAGAACACCGTCCCCGCACCCCGCAGATGCTTATGTGGAAGAATCCCCGCACCCGAGCCCACAATCACGCCCTCGCCAATCGACGCATGATCGCCCATCCCCACCTGGCCGCCCACCACCGCGCCCGCGCCCACGCTGCTCGATCCCGAAATCCCCGTCAGCGCCGCGATCACTACATTCCGCCCCACGCTGACGTTATGGCCCAGGTGAACCAGGTTATCGACCTTGACCCCGCGCTCAATCCGCGTCTCTTCCAGCGCCCCACGATCAATCGTCGTATTCGCGCCAATCTCGACATCGTCCTCAATCACCAGCCGCCCCTGCTGCGGGAACTGGACATATTCGCCCGTCGCCCCATCGCGCACGTATCCAAACCCGTCACCGCCCAGCACCGCACCCGCATGCACCACCACGCGATCACCCAGTTCGGTCCCCGGATATACCACTACCCGCGGATAAATCCGGCACTCCGCGCCAACGCGAACACCCTCGCCAATCACGGCGCCAGCCTCAATCCGCGTCCCCGTGCCAATCGACGCGCCCGGCCCAATCACGGCGTACGGCCCAATGAAAACCCCCTCTCCCAGCACCGCCGTCTCACTCACTGCCGCGCACTCATCCACTCCCGCCGCTTTCGCAACCGGCAGCAGCTGCTTCGCCGCCCGCGCAAACACCAGCTTCGGATGATGCGCCACCAGAAGCGCCTTCCTGCCTGCTGCTGCATCCACCAGGCCCGGCTTCACCACTACCGCCGCCGCCATGGAATCAAGCGCCACCGCCAGCGATGCCTCATCCTCGGCAAACACCAGTGACTCCGCCGTCGCCAGCCTCGCACTGCTCACGCCCTGCACCTCTGGGTCAGCATGGCCACCCAGTTCGCAGCTCTCGCCCAGTGCCCTTGCCAGCTCCGTCAGCTTCATCCGTTCCCCTCTATTTCCGGTTGTAGATCGGTTCCTCGCCCACCGGCCGCGTCTTCCAGCGCCGGTGAACCCACAGCCACTGGTCAGGATACCGCCGCACGTAATCCTCAATCACTGCCGTAAACCGCGCCGTGTTGGTCACCGCGTCGTCTTCGTCCGTCCCATCCCGCGCAACCTCCATCTCGGGCCCAAAATGCAGTACATATTTCCGCTCGGCTTCCTCCCATAGCAGGAAACCCGGCAGCACCGCCGCACCCGTCTTCCGCGCCACGCGGGCCAGCCCGGACGCCGTACACGCCAGACGTCCAAAATATGGCACAAACACGCCCTGCGGTGGCGTCATATTCGTATCCATCAGGATGCCAACCGTCTCACCCCGCCGCATCGCGCCAATCAGCCCGCGGGCGAAGTCATCCTTGTGCAGTACGCGGTTCCCATGCAGGCATCGGATCCCGTTTACGAGCCCATCCACACGGGCGTTATCCAACCGCCGAATCACCATCGACATCGGATACCCCATCAACGAATGCCAGAAGCTCGACAGCTCCCACGCACCCAGATGCCCGGTTACGATCATCACCCCGTGCCCGCGCTCCCGCGCCGCCAGGTAATGCTCCAGCCCTTCATAACGAATAAACCGCTGCGCTCTTTCCCGCGTATACTTTGGCATCTGGCAGAATTCCGCCAGTTGCCAGCCCAGGTTCCGATAGAGCCGCCGCAGCACGCCGGTGCGCCTGTCTTCTGGCCACTCTGGGAAAGCCAGCTCCAGGTTGCGCATACCCACCCGCCGAAGCCGCGGCACTGCATGCCAGGCCGCAGCGCCCAGCGCCGCTGCCACCCGCCGTGCCACGCCGCGTGGCAGCAGCCGCAAAGCGTGCACCAGCACCCAAACCGCGCTGTATTCCAGCCTCTCTCGCATCCAGCAGACTTCCCGGGGACTCTGGTCAGTGTAAATCCTCAACAAAACCTGCCCGTTACGCCGGAAAACTAAATCCCAGATAAAAAAAGGCGATTCCCGAGGGAACCGCCTTCATTGCAGGAAAAACTCTCGTCCGGTCAGTGCTGCACGCTCTCCCTGAAGTACTGAGCCACCGTCTCAAGGAACGGCCGCGCCGCCGCCGGAGGCAGCACCTCACCCTTCAGAATGGCTTCCATCGAGTGATGCGCGCCGTAAAATGCATCTGTCGCGTCCCGGTTCTGTGCCACCACCGTGCCGTTCAGATCGATGCCGGCAAACAACCCCTTGCTGCGCGACCAGGTGAGCAGTTCCGACTGCATCTTCCAGTTCGTGGCCATCTGCGCGTTGCGGCCCACCGGCCCGGCCGCCGCTGAAGCGCCCGCGCCAATCTTGAACTTGCTGTTCAACAGATCCTGAAATCCCTTCTGATTCACCGCTACCAGCACCAGGTCCGTCGCCTGGCCGCCAATCTGCAGTCCCCAGGACCCGCCCGTCATCTGGATAAACACAGGCGCGCTCCAGCCATGCCCGGTACGGCAGGTGACAACACCCTCTCCGTGCTCACCGCCAAAAATGAATGCCGCCTTGAGCATCCCGGGCACCACGCCCACGCACGTCGCACTTTCCGTAATCTGCTCGGGAATCGCCTTGTCCGGAACCGATTCAATCTCCTGAATCACTGTCTTGGCCGCATTCAGACGGGCCACCAGTTGGTCACGGCTCGGTGCCGCCATCGCCGGAATTGCACAACCTGCAACGCAGAGGAGAGCCACTACTTTCTTAATCATCTTTTTCTCCAGTCATGAGTTCAATATACGAACCACGGATATTCTCCCAAAACTACCCGTGGCAGAAGCCCACACGCAATAGGGGTGGTCAAAAAGTTACGTTCTGTCCATATTGCACGGCACAGTCTTGGCTGCTGGGATGTTGCCTTTTCAACAACCAGTATTGACTGGGATAGATGCCGACTTCGGCTTTCGGGTTGAAAGCCGGGTTGCAAAACACCCGTAAATACAAAAAAAGAGGGGGCTGCGATGCTATCGCCAGCCCCGTTCCCCAGATCTGCGTTATTGCTGATTCTGTTGTAGCTTTCATCTGAAATTGCGACAAGATATCGTCGGGACAGTGGCCTTTGGTAACCACCTCCGAGGCTGCCTCAAATGGATCATTCACCCAGGGAAGCGCCGGATCTCGCAAAGGCGCAATGGCAGCGCAGGCCGCCGTATATAGGCTCATCTGTGAATTGCTCGCTGCTGACAGAATGGATCAGCAGCCATCCCAGAACCGTAGAAAAGCTTTTCCTCAGCGCTCCCGGGTGAATTACCCGTAGCGATTACTTGGCCGCTCCAGCAAGCTCCGCGTCTTCTGACAGTTGTTTCTTCCCTGCCGGCAACGGAACCAGCATGTCTTCCTTCCGCATCACCATGCTGGTCGCATTCAGCGAAGCAAGCTCAAAGCCATGCCCGTGCGTAATCGCATCTGTCGGGCACGCTTCCACGCAATAACCGCAGAAAATGCACCGGTTGTAGTCGATGTTGTAGACTTTCGCGTATCGCTCCGCGCCGGAAATCCGTTTCTCTTCCGTATTTTCCGCCGCCTCGATGTAAATGCAGTTCGAAGGGCACGCCGCTGCGCATAGAAAGCACGCCACGCACTTTTCCAGGCCGTTTTCGTCGCGTTGAAGCTGGTGTCCGCCACGGAACCGCTCCTGAAAAACCGCGCCACGCATCGGTCCTGGACCATCCGGATAGTTTTCAACCTCGGTTGGTTGCCACATCTCCCGAAAGGTGATGCTCATGCCTTTGGCGATACCCGTTATGTTCCGAACAATCGACATGTATCCAGTATACAAACGGCGAGCTGGCGTGCACCTTGCTCCCTCTTCGGAATTTTCACTCGCCCTAAACCCTGGAAACTCAACAATCGTTCCAGTGCGCTCACCACTTTCACCCACGGCATCAGCCAACCGCCGCTGCTACTCGATCCCCAGCTTCTTCCAGATCACATCCACCCGCGCCTTCGTTGCCTTGTCCATCTCAATCATCGGAGGCCACGGCCGATTGAACCCCTCAGCCGCCCACTTGCGGGTCGCGTCTATGCCCATTTTGCTGCCGTAATTCGGCAACCGCGACGCATGATCCAGCGAATCCACCGGCCCCATCGTGAATTCGATGTCCCGCTGCGGATCGATATTATTCGCCGCCCGGAGCGTCACTTCACCCAGGTCCTGCACATCGCAGTCCTCGTCCACCACGATGATGCACTTGGTAAACATCGCCTGTCCCATCGACCAGATGCCGTTCATCACCTTCCGAGCCTGCCCCGCATAGCTCTTCTTGATCGACACAATCATCAAATTGTGGAAAACCCCGTCCGGCGGCAGATTCACATCCACAATCTCCGGTAGCGTCAGCCGCATCAGCGGCAGGAAAATCCTCTCCACGGCCTTGCCCATCCACGCATCCTCCATCGGAGGCTTGCCCACAATCGTCGCCGCGTAAATCGGGTCCTTCCGGTGCGTAATGCACGTTAGGTGAAACACCGGGTAATCATCCGTCATCGTGTAAAAGCCCGTGTGATCGCCAAACGGACCCTCCGCCCGCAGCTCGTGCAGATTCACATACCCTTCCAGCACAATCTCCGCGTGCGCCGGCACTTCAATGTCCACCGTCTCGCACTTCACCAGCTCCACCGGCTTCTGCCGCAGGAACCCCGCAATGATGAACTCCTCCACCTCCGGCGGAGCCGGCACAATCGCCGAAAACGTCGTCGCCGGGTCTGTCCCGATCACCACTGCCACTTCCAGCCGGTCGGCCTTCACATTCCCAAAGGCTAGATTTGTTGTTCCGCCCGCCGTCTCGGCCATCACCTCCACCTGCGCGCTCTTGTCTTCCCCCGCAGCGGTCCGCAGCCGCTCGCGCAAGTGCTCGGCCGCATTCTTCTGCCGCTGCCAGTGCATGCCGGTCGTTTGCCCGTCATACACCTGCATGCGGTACATGCCCATGTTGCGGCGGCCCGTCTTCGGATCCTTTGTCACCACCCCCGGCAGCGTAATAAACCGCCCGCCATCCATCGGCCAGCACTGGAGAACCGGAAAATCCAGAACACTGAAGTTCTCCCGCAAGATGACCTCCTTGCAGGCTGCATCCTTTGGCTTGATCACTTTCGGGAAAACCGCGCCCATCTCGGCCAGCATCGGCAGCATCTTCAGCTTTTCCATCAGGCCATCGGGAGACTTCATCTCCAGCAGATTGCGAATTCGTCCTGCAATTTCATCCAGCGTCTCCACTTCCAGCGCCAGCTTCATCCGCCGCTCGCTGCCGAACTGGTTCATCAGAACCTTTGCGCCGGGATAGTCCTTCACGTTCTCAAACAGCAGCGCCGGACCACCCGGCTCATAGCCCTTCACCCCGCCCTTGCGGCCGGCCTTCGATGCACGGTCCGTAATCTCCGCAATCTCCAGGATCGGGCTCACACTCTCGCGCACCCGCTTCAGTTCCGTCGCGCGTTCCAGCGCCTTCATCCACTCGCGTAAGTCGTTATAGGCCAATTTATTCGCTCCGAGTATCTGCTCTTATCGTACCCGTTGCCGCCCGAGGTCAAAACGCTCCCGTCTCATCCCTCCGCTCGCTCCTCAACCATGTCGATATCCACCAGCGGGTACCCGCGTTTCTTCCACTCGTCATAACCACCGTATAAGGGACGGACGCGGCTAACCCCAGCCTTCCGCAATTCAAGCGCAGTGTGTACCGATACCGCCTCGCTCGGGCATGTGCAAAACAGCACAACCTCACGATTTTTCGGAATCAGCGTCACCTGCTGCCTCAGCTTGTCCGGGGATAGCATCAGCGCGCCCGGCAGCGTCCGCGGATCCGGCAGATAATCCAGCGGATGCCTGAGGTCCACGATGAAAACCTCATCGCCACGGTCCATTTGTGCCTTCAGCTCATCAGGAAAAATCCGTGCCATGCGCATCTCCTGCAGGAACATCCGCTGCTGCACCACCCGCCAGAGCAGCAGGCCTGCGAACAGCAGCGCGAACAATAGCAGCGCCGAATGTCCTACCCACGCCAATGCATCCGGATGACGCCGCAGCACATCGCCAAAGAATCGGCCGCACAGCGTAACGGTCAGAGCCCACAACAGAGTCCCCGCTGCGTCATACAGCACGAACAACTGAAACGGCATCTCCGTCTCGCCCGCAATCGGAGCCGCCACCGTGCCCAGGCCCGGCACAAATTTCGCAACCAGCAGTGAAGCCGGACCACGCTTCGCAAAATATTCCTCGGTTTTGCGCACGCATACCGTGCTCTCAAGCGACAGCCGGCAAAGCAGTCGCACCATCGATCCGCCGTACCGCTTGCCCAGCCAGTACCAGATCGAGTCGCTCACCAGGCTCCCGCCAAGCGCCGCCAGCAGCACCAGCGCCAGATCAAGGTGATGCGTCGCGGTAAGCGTCCCCGCCGTCAACAGGATCGGCGCGCTCGGCACCGGTACCCCCAGTTGCTCCACCATCACCCACAAAAACAGAACCCAGTAGGCATGGCGGACAAAGAAGTTCAAAGCCATTGGCGCGCCATCCTCCTTACTCCGGCCAGACTGGAATTCCCCGGGCCTTCATCATAGATGTTGCCGGAGGCTTTTCGTTGCGAACCGCCCCAAAAATACAAAGGACCGGAACCCCTCGGCCCGGTCCTTCACCATTTTCCGCCGTCAATACTCTCGCAGCTCTAACGTGCATCCGTCAGAGGCATGTTCACCAGATGTGCGCTCAGGAACCACACTTCCATCTCGTTGGTGCGTACCAGGTTGCTCACCAGGAGATCGTTCGTGCCTTCGTCACCCAGCTCTGCGGCCTCTCGCGCCCGGCTGCGGCCATCCGTCAGAATCAGCTCGTGCGCTTCCAGCAGCCGCGAAATCATCACCGGCGCCTCTTCGCGGCCTCGCGGTGCCCGTTTCACGCGCGCCATCTCTGCCACGTCGTGCGCCATCGCCACCGACACCCCGCCGAGCATCTGGATACGTTCCGCAATCAGGTCCACCATCTCACTCTGTTCCTCGTAATGCTTGTCGAGCAATAGGTGCAATTGGTAAAAAGTCGGTCCTGCCACCTGCCAATGTGCCTTCTTGTACAGGTCGCGCAGGCACATCGTATCGGCCAGCAGCACATTCAAAAAGGCGCATGCCTTCTCGCGCACCTTCGCATCCAGCCCGATCGGCAGCTCTTGGATCACCGTGCCGAATCGCTGGATCTCATGCGCATTCTGCCGAAGATGTGGACTCACCATGTCCGAAATCTTCGAAGTCGTCTTTGTTCGAGTAACAGGAATCGTTGTCGCGCTCATGCCGTATCTCCTTGTCGCCAGCCTTGTGCGTACGCATAATTCGATGCACTTTCAGCGCGCCGATTTGGCCGGGCCGCCGGCTCGTGGCGGCCGTCGATCCGGCTCCCTCTCCTCAAAAAGAACCGGGGCGTCCGCAGACGCCCCTTATCTCTCACGTGTGACGCGTATTACTTCACTCTGACCCTCGGCTCGACGGACATCCCCGGCCGTAACCGGTGATCTTTATTCTGGCTCGGCTTCGTAAAGTCGATGCGCACCGGAATCCGCTGCACCACTTTCACATAGTTGCCTGTGGCGTTCTCTGGCGGAAACAGGCTCAGCATCGATCCCGTCGCGCCGCCAATCTCCGTCACCCGCCCGGCGAACTTCTCGCCATCCAGCGCATCCACTGAAATCTGCACCGGTTCGCCGCGGTGAATGTTGTCAATCTGCGTTTCCTTGAAGTTGGCCGTCACCCACAGGTTATCCAGCGAAACTAGCGTCATCAGGTTCTGGCCCGCGCTCAAGTTTTCCCCC
This sequence comes from Acidobacteriota bacterium, assembly GCA_021810175.1. The sequence continues at coordinate 14,212 of JAJZJJ010000003.1, forward strand.
ACCTGCACGCTCTTGGTGGTCACAATTCCCGCTGTCGGAGCCTTGATCACGCAGTAGCTCAGGTTCAGCTTTGCCTGCGCCAGCGCCGCCTGTGCCTGCTGCACCTGCGCCGCCGCCTGGTCGATCCGTGCTTTCTGTATCGCCAGTTGCTTCGGCCGCGTCTGCGCGTTTCTCAGGCTTGCTTCGGCCTGTGCTACTCGCGCGTGGGCTATATGCACGCCCTCTTCGCTGGCCTGCACATTTGCTTCCGCCTGCTGCAGCGCAGCCTGGTCAGCCGCCGCCGTCGCCACCGCCGCATCGTACTGCTGCTTTGAGATCACATCTTTCTCGACCAGCGGCGTGTAACGCCTTAAATCCAGCTTCGCCTTGGTGTAGTTGGCGCGCGCCACCAGCACCTGCGCTTTGGATGCCTGCAGTTGCCGCTCGGCCTGCGCCACCGAATCGTGGGCGCCCATCAAATCTGCGCTTGCGGAGTGCAGTGTGCTGCTCGTGTTCACGTTCACCACGGGCATATTCACTTCCACGGCTTCGAGGTTCGCCTTCGCGCTGGCCAGGTTCGCCTCGTCCTTCTCGACCGTCGTCTCGTAATCGCTCGGGTCGAGTTTCACCAGCACCTGTCCAGCCTTCACGAATTCGTTCTGCTCTACATTCACCGCAATCACATGCCCATTGATGCGCGCGCTGATCTGGATCAGGTTGCCGTTGACCTGCGCGTCATCGGTATCCTCGTAATAGGTCGAGTGCCACCACCACAAGCCCGCGCCGATCACCGCCACCACAATCGCAACAATCAGGATCAGCCGTCTCTTCTTCTTTTTCTCAGGCTGCAGATTTTCAGGCTGCTCTTCCTGCGGCCCCGCGGGCTGTCCGCCGCCCGGCCGATTCTGCTGTTCAGGATTTTGATCCGCCACTTACTTCCCTCCGAGATATGTCTTATAGTTGCGGCCGGCGATACCCATTGCCCGCGCCAGGGAAAGCTTCGCGACATTGTGCGCGTACAGGCTGCTCACATACTGCGCATCCGCCTGCGCCAGTGCCTGCTGCGCCTGCGATACCGCCAGGTTGTCAGATACTCCTGCCACATAGCGCTCCTGCGCTTCCTTCAATTCTTCCGCTGCCAGCGCCACGTTGCTTTTGGCCACCTGCACCTGCTTCGCAGATGACTCAATGTCCAGAATGCTGTCGTCAACATCCTGCGTGATCTGTCCGCGCAGGTCGCTCAGCTTTGCTTCTTCCTCATCGAGCTGCGCCTGCGCCTGCTTCGCATCGCCGCGCAACTTCGGCTCTTCGAAAATCGGCACGTCCAGCGAGCCCACCGCATTGCCTGTTCCATGCGAATTCGCGACGTTGATCCCGATATCGCCGTAATTGCCGCTGAACTTGATTACCGGAAGCCGCTCGTACGTCGCCGCCTTCCGCGCATGCTTCGCCGCTTCTACCTTCTGCTCCAGAGCCTTCAGGTCCTGCCGGCTCGCCAGTGCCTCGCTCACAGCCTGGGCCTGATCAATATGATCGAGCGGCGCAAATGGAGCTGTCTCGGTAGCAACATATTTCTGCTCCAGCGGTAGGCCAATCGCTCGTGCCAACGCAATCTTGTCTTTCTCAAAGGCATTCTGCGCCGCAATTAATGTCTGCTCTTGCGTCTGGTAGTCCACGCGCGCACGCAACACATCCAACTTTGGCGCAGTCCCTGCGCTGTGCTGGTCCATCGCCTGGTTCAGCGATACCCGCGCCGTCGCCAGCTCCGCCTTGTCGGCGGCAATCTGTGCTTTGTCGGCAATCACCCGCAGATATGCGTTCCCCACCGTCAGCACCACCATCTGCCGCGCGTCTTCCACTGACAACTTCGCAGCATCAAAATCATGCTTCGCCGCCAGGTAATTCTGTAACGACGACAAATCCAAAAGCGACCAGTTCAGGCTGCCCCGTATATCCGTGTACCCATACGGCCCAATAATCTTCGGGAACCCTGAAATCCGCAATCCCTCCGCCTCTAGGTTCGTCTCCTGCTCTGCTTCCTTGATATCGCCATTCACCGTCGGCAGCAGCGCCTGTAGTTGATCCAGTTCCGCTCCGCGCGCCGACTGCGTCGTCTGCGACGTCAGCAGCAATCCAAGGTTATGCTGCAACCCCATCTGGATCGCATCATCCAGCGACAGCCCAATCACCCCCGGCTTCACCTGCCGGACAGCCACGCTGCCTTCGTAGGTCGAGTTGTTGATCTGCGGCTGAATCACCTGGATCGGAGGCGGCGGCGTGGACACTCCACCCCCCGTCTGTTGCGCCCGCGCTTGCAGCGACGCAGTGACCGCAATCGCCAGCAGCGCACAGCCTAAGCCGGCGCTGGTCCTGTTTCCCTTGCCAGCTTTCAACACTGAAATATGTTTCCTCTTAGGTCGGAAAGAGAATTGATTGTCTAGAGGCTGTTATTCACTCTACGATGGGCGACCCTCACGTCGCCTACCCCAAACTGAATAACAGCCTCTATCAATAAAGTACGTCCTTTGGATGCGCATGCACCCTGAAAACAGTGCAAAACTTTTCACCGGCCCCGAAAGCAGCGCCGGGTAGTCCGCCTGGACTCCGCCACAAAGCCCCGCCAACATCCGCTTGCACCGCGTTATCCCTCGCTGGGTTCGTCCCCTCAAGCCGTTGCGGCTGAAGTGGAATGCGCCAGCTGGTTCGCTAGCGAACATAGCGCCGATCGGAACATCGCGCTCACATAATCCGCTGTCCAGCCGTCTGCCCCGCACACCTGCCGAAATTCCTCTGCAGCCGTCTGACTATTCCTGCCCAGCACGGCCCGCAACACAAACACCGCTCGCTGTGCCATCGGCAGCTCGTCCAGCCAGCTCCGCAGCTTCTGCCTTTGCCCGCCACTTAGCATCTCAGCCAGTTTTGCGCTCGAAATTCCCGCCGCTTCCAGATCGTCAGTTTCCACGCAGCCGCCAAGGGATACAGACGTCCCCTCCACCTCGAACGACTGCGGAGCCCGCTGCCGCATCCACTGCAATGCCCGCTCCGTCAGCTTCCGCCGAACTCTCTCCTCGGCGCCAGGCTCAGCCGCGCAGGGGTCCAGGTCCGATGCCGAAACGCTTTCCTCCACAAGTTGCAGCGCCTCTTGCGGGTCGCCTACCAGCAACGACGCCAACTGAAAGAGCTCCAGAGCCGTATGCTCGGCCCGCGCCACGCCGGCGCTTCCCTGCTCAAGGCAATCCTGGTTCGGCACGATTCACCCCCGGTTCTTCTACTTTCTGTATCCTCATCCGCGCATCCTGCCAAGTCAACCTGCCCCTCCTGGACGGTAGGCATACACTGGAATATGACTCGGAACTCTTTTTCGTCACCCAAGCGAGAAAGAGCTTCCAACTGCAGCACGAGCGCACATCTCACTGGAACACCACCGGTTCATGCATGGGCAAAGCAAAGCAAACCACGACCAGCCTCTTTCTCGGGCGCGATGTCTCCTGGCTTAAGTTCAATCGCCGTGTACTCGAAGAGGCCGAAGACCCATCCAACCCCCTCTTCGAGCGCCTCAAATTCCTCGCCATCACCGCCAGCAATCTCGACGAATTTGTTGAAATCCGTGTCGCCGGCATCCTGCAGCGCATTGAAGACGGCTACAACGAAATCGACCCCGACGGCCGTACTCTCGAGCAGACCCTCGACGCCCTCGTCGAGGAAATGCACGCCTACGTCAAGGAACAATACCGCTGCTGGAACGAGCAACTCCTGCCCGAGCTCGATCGCGCTGGCATTCGCGTCCTCAGCTGGGACCAGATGGACGACGACGCCCGCGAGGCCGCCAACACCTTTTACCAGCGCGAAGTTGACCCACTCCTTACACCCATCACCATCGACCCCGCCCATCCCTTCCCTCGCGTCCTCAACAAGGCCCTCTGCATCGCTCTGCTGCTTCACAGCAAACGTAAAGCCACCAGCGAACCCGTCCTCGGTGTCATCACCGTGCCTCGCGCCCTGCCTCGTCTTGTGCGCCTGCCCTCATCCGCCAATACCATCGATTACGTCTCCCTCCACGACCTCATCGAGCGCAACGCCTCCAGCATGTATCGCGGCTACCAGATCCTCTCCAAGGCCGCCTTCCGCGTCACACGCAACAGCAACCTCTACTTCCAGGAGGAAGAATCCCGCAATCTCCTCGAAACCGTGCGCGCCGAGTTGCACAATCGCCGCAAAGGCGATGCCGTCCGCCTAGAAATTGAGCACAGCGCCGACCACGAAATCATCGAACGCCTGCGTACCAACTTCGAGCTCTCCGAGTCGCAGGTCTACCGCACCGACGGGCCTGTCAACCTCTCCCGCCTCATGCAGATTTACTCCGACACGCCCCGGCCCGATCTGAAATTCCCAGCCTTCATACCCCGCGAGCTCCGCCTCCATCGCAAATCGACCGACATCTTCGACGAGCTCCGACACCGCGACATCCTCCTGCACCACCCCTACGACTCCTACGACGGCGTCGCCAGCCTCATCGAATCCGCCGCCCAGGACCCCAACGTCGTCTCCATCAAGCAGACTCTCTACCGCACCAGTCCGGATTCACCCATCTTCCGCGCTCTCACCGAAGCCGCCGCCACCAAGGAAGTCACCGTCGTCGTCGAACTCACCGCCCGCTTCGATGAAGCCTCCAACATCCGCTGGGCACGGGCCCTTGAGGATGCAGGCGTGCAGGTCTTTCACGGCATCGTCGGCCTCAAGACCCATTGCAAGCTGGCCCTCCTGGTCCGCCGCGACCCCGACGGCGAAATCCGCCGCTACGCCCACCTCGGCACCGGCAACTACAACCCCGACACCGCCCGCTTCTACACCGACCTCAGCCTGCTCACCGCCGACCCCGAAATCACCGCCGGCGTCCACAACGTCTTCAACTACCTCACCGCCCATTCCGAGTCCGACGACTACGCGCCCCTGTTCGTCGCCCCGCTCACCCTCGCCGAGCGCTTCATGCAGCTCATCCATCGCGAGACCGAGCACGCCCGCGCCGGCCGCCCCGCCCGCATCATCGCCAAAATGAACTCTCTCCTCGAGCGCAGCGTCATCGAGGCTCTCTACGACGCCTCCCGTGCCGGAGTCCAGATCGACCTTATTGTCCGGGGCATCTGCTCGCTCCGTCCAGGCCTCAAAGGTGTCAGCGAAAACATCCGCGTCCGTTCCATCGTCGGCCGATTTCTGGAGCATAGCCGCATCTATTCCTTCGAAAATGGCAACAACCCGGAAGTCTATTGCGGCAGCGCCGACTGGATGCCCCGAAACCTCTTTGAGCGCTGCGAAACCATCTTCCCCGTCCGCGACCCTGCGCTCCGAGACCGCATCCGCGAAGAAATTCTCGCCTCCTGCCTCGCCGACACGATCAAATCCCGCCTCCTGCGCTCCGACGGCGAATACATCCGCATTGCCGAAGCCCCAACGGCACGCAGCGCGCCTGCCTTCAGCTCGCAGGATTTCCTCATGCGCATTGCCGAAGGCAAAGCCTCGGTCCGTGACATCCCGCCGGCCATCCTCTATCCACTCACAGACGCGCAACCTCCGGCTCCTCCAGCCGTTCTTACACCCGGCAACAAATCCCGTAAGAAAGCCGCCAGCTCTCCGCGCCGCAAGAAGCCTTCCCGAGCCAGCGGACTCCAGATCGCCGCAGCGGAAGACGATCACATCGAATCCGCCCTCTCATAGCGATGCGCGGCCATCACCGGCTGAAGATTCAACCCCTCGCAACCAGCCGGCAAAAAATTAACCTGAATTCCGAAGTTCCATTTTCTGTTTCTGGCAAGAGCTGAGAAAACAAGGAGATGGAAGCAGAGATCGGGGACCAATCAGTCCCGCGTGAG
>JAJZJJ010000489.1 GCA_021810175.1 Acidobacteriota bacterium
CCTGATGGTGAGTTCGCACCTTCACTGGGGTGATGCCCGGGAAATCGCCGAGGCGATTGAGCGGTGACTGATATCAATCGCCCATCGTTGGCTGAGATGTGAAATCACCAGCAAAAGGTCGAAACTGCATGAAACCTGAATCTGGCATTCGAGGTCAATGGAAGAACCCCACCAAGGGGCGGTGCGATCGAAAGCACACTTATCCGAGACTCTTCCTCGCAGAGCTGTCGGCTCGGCGAGCGAGCAAAAGAACAGGCCACCTGATCCTCGCGTATGAGTGTCCAGATTGTGGCCATTTCCATATTGGGCATGCTGATGAGTCGCAGCGTCTGGCGCGCCAGGGACACCAGGATCTGCCGTGCCAGAACTGTGGCGCCGTCATTCCTGCTTACAAGAAGGAGAAGGCTGCGCGCTGGGGCTCACGAGCTCTGTATTGCAGTGATGAGTGCCAACATCAAGCTGCCACCGCGCGCCGGCAGGCACGAACAAGGGGCAAAGCCTTGCCGCCCGATGTTCCAGACCCTTAGCCCCCATGCTCTAACCATTGAGCAACAGGACCGAATAGCTGCAAGCTCTTATATTTCGCAGGTTTACAGGCAATAATAGTTGGAGCGCCAAGTCGTATTTCAGGCGGTGCCGATTGCGTTCGGGACCTCGTCTGAAAAGGGCTGTAGCAGCTTACGCTTGAGCAAGCCTTGCGGACCGTGATCTCCGTTGCTCTCCTGGGCTCCTCGATGGCCACGCTCATATTCGGATGTCTTGCTCAATGCAGCCTCCCAAAACCGTCATCGGCACCTACTCGTTGGTACGCATTTCTCTGCTTCTGTTCCGCAGCGCCTCATATAGTTGCGCTGGCCCCAGCAGCACGTCCTTCAGCCCCGCCCGCACCCGCTCTGAATCCAGCGCCTGCTTGCTCATAGCGGTATGTGCGGCGAAGGCGTCGATGATCGCGTTCATGATCTCGTCGCGGAGGTCCGGCGAATTGGCGAACTGCTCTTTCGTGTTGTTGGCCGCCTGCTGGGCGAGGACTGCGGACTCCAGCAGCTTGCCCTTCAAAACATTGTTCACATAGACCAGCTTGTCTTCCTCGGTTAATTCGCCCTCGAACAGATCGTTCACCTTCTCGATGATCTCCGCCAGCAGCGCCTTCTGCTTGTCCTGGACGGAGCCGGACCCGGCTTCCTGCAGCGGGGTCAGCTTCGGCTGCTCGCCTTCGCCCAGGATCATGACCTGCCGACCCTTGTTCCGCAGATTGTGGTGGGTCAGCATCACCTTCGAGAGATCGATCTCATCGCGCTCGCGGCCGAAGTCCAGCAGCGGCAGGAGCCGCCGGAAAAAGATGTACCGGCTCTCCACGTCGGTGTTCCCGTAATCGAACACCTGCGACAGAAACGTATAGACGCGCTGGTAGGCTCCGATGTCTCGGCGGAACAGGATCAGGGCCTCCAGCTCGTTCTTCGCCTCCTGCGCCGCCTGGCTGTCCTGCCGTGCCTCGGCAGCCTTCTGCCGGGCCTGCGCCGCCTTGTACTGCGTCAGCAGGCGCGAGGCCACCGGCTCCAGCGCCGCGATCAGGTCCCCCTGCTTCGCCTTCGGATTCAATTCGACGGCGACGACCCGATCCACCTCAAACCGGTCGTAGTATCCGGCGGCATCCAGCTTCTGGCGCAGGTTAAAGACCAGGTTCGGATCGGTCACGTCTTCCAGCTCCGCCGTCTGATAATAGACCTTGAAGGCCTCCAGCACCTCCGTCGGATCGTTCACGAAGTCCAGCACGAAGGTGGTGTCCTTTTTCCCGTACGGACCCGAGTAGGACCGGTTCAGCCGCGACAGCGTCTGCACTGCCTGGATGCCCGCCAGCCGTTTGTCCACATACATGCCGCACAGCAGCGGCTGGTCGAACCCGGTCTGATATTTGTTCGCGACCAGCAGCACCTGGTACTCGTCCGTGGCGAACGCATCGCGGATATCCCGCCCGCGCAGGTTCGGATTCAGAGTCTTGCTGGTTTCCGTGAACGCATCGGGGCCAGACTCGCTGTCATGCACCTCGCCGGAGAAGGCCACCAGCGTCGCCAGTGCATAGCGGTTCTCCTTGATGTACTTGTCCATGTCAAGCTGCCAGCGGACGGCCTCCAGGCGGCTGGCGACCACCACCATGGCCTTGGCATGCCCGGCCAGCAGCGGTTGCACGTTCTCGCGGAAATGCTCCACGACGATCTGGACTTTCTGGGAGATGTTGTACGGGTGCAGGCGGACCCAACGCATGATGCCCTTGACGGCCGCGCTGCGCTCCACCTCCTTCTCGTCCCACTCCTTCCCGTTGTGCGCCAGCCGGAACGCCAGCTTGTAGGAGGTGTAATTCTGCAGCACATCGAGGATGAAGCCCTCCTCAATGGCCTGCCGCATCGAGTAGACGTGGAAGGGCTCCGGCAGATTGTCCGGCCCGGCGGGAAGCTCTGGGTCCGGGCGGTGACCGAACAACTCCAGGGTTTTCGGCTTCGGTGTCGCCGTGAACGCCACATAGGTGATGCCCTTCCCACTCGCACGCGCCGCCATCTGCGCCAGCAGCAGGTCCTCGGTGCTGACCTCGCCGCCCTCGGCGATCTCCTTTATCTCCTCCGCCGAGAGCACCGCCTTCAGCTTGGAGGCGGCCTCGCCGCTCTGGGAACTATGCGCCTCGTCGGCGATCACGGCGAAGCGCTTCCCCTGCGTGGCGGCCAGTTCCTGAACGGCTTTCAGAGCGAACGGAAAGGTCTGGATGGTACAGACCACGATCTTCTTGCCGCCGGAAAGCGCCTTCGCCAGCTCACCGCTTTTGCTGCCGTTCTCGCTGGTGATCGATGCGACGACGCCGGTTGTCCGTTCAAAGTCGAAGATCGCCTGTTGCAGCTGCTGGTCGATCACATTGCGGTCAGAGACCACCAGAACCGAGTCGAAGACCTTCTTCTGCTGCGCGTCATGCAGGTCGGCGAGGAAGTGCGCCGACCAGGCGATGGAATTCGTTTTCCCGGAGCCTGCCGAGTGCTGGATCAGGTATTTGCCGCCTGCGCCATGTTCGTAGACGTCGGCGACGAGCTTCCGCGTGGCATCCAGTTGGTGGTAGCGGGGGAAGATGATGTTGGTGATCTGCTTCTTTTTGTCCCGTTCCGCAACCAGGTAGCGGCCCAGAATCTCCAGCCAGCTTTCGCGCTCCCAGACCTCCTGCCACAGATAGGCCGTCCGATGCCCGCCGTTCGGGTTCTCTGGATTCCCTGCTGCGCCGTGGTCGCCCTTGTTGAACGGCAGGAACCGCGTCGCAGGCCCTTCCAGTTTGGTCGTCATCATCACTTCGCGGTTGCTCACGGCAAAGTGGACCAGCGCACCGGACGGGAACGTCAGCAGCGGCTCCGCTGTGCCGCCCTTCGGCTTCGGCAGGCGGTCAAACCGGTACTGGTCCACGGCGTCCTGCACGGACTGCGTGAAATCGGTCTTCAGTTCCACCGTGGCGACTGGAATGCCATTCAGGAAGAGCACCAGGTCGAGGCAGTTCTCGTTCTGGACCGAGTAGCGCACCTGCCGG
>JAJZJJ010000490.1 GCA_021810175.1 Acidobacteriota bacterium
GGGGGCCGTTTGTCTACGAGCATGCGCCGGTGAAGGCGGAGGGCTGCATGGGCTGCCATACGCCGCACGGCTCGGTGAACGCGCGTCTGCTGAACATGCCCAACATCAACGTGCTGTGCAACCAGTGTCACAGCCAGGTGGCTGCCGATACGGTGCATGGGATGAACTCGGGATCGTCGGACAGCATTCCCTGTACGACCTGCCACACCTACATTCATGGATCGAACATGGACGAGGCGTTTCTGCGCTAGGGAAGCTGGAGGCTGCGCCGCTGTGCGGCGGATGAGGCCGGTGGCGCGGGGGATCTGGAGGCCGGCAGGGATCTGGATTCAGGGATCCAGGTTCATGGATCCAGGTTTTGGGAAGCGAGGTTGAGTCAAGTGAGGCTTGAGATGAACAAGACAAGAGAAGCGCGGCGGAGCAAGGAACATCTCACCGGCGCCCAGCGGTTGGCTGGGGGCGTAGGAGCGGCTCTACTGTTGCTGGTAACCGGCGTGGCGGGGGCCCAGACGGCCAGTGTGCCGCAGGGGCAGCAGGCGGTGGTGCAGGACGGCTATGTGCTGCATGAGACGGCGGATCTGGGCGGACACTTTGTGGCCAAGAACGGCAGCGGGGACATGTATGACACGCTGGTGAACATCCAGTCCGGGCCGCGGGTGCTGGGCGAGACCTTTACGCTGCACGCGCTTCCCGGCAGCAAGCATCCGCTGCTGGACGATCTTTCAGCCTTCAGCAACGGCTTTGGCGGGGATCCGAACAACTTTGCGAGCCTGAACTTCTCCAAGGGCAAGCTATACGAGTTCAACGGGCTGTTCCGGCGCGACCGGACGTACTTTGACTACGATCTGCTGGGCAACCCGCAGATCCCCACCGGGCAGGCGGGGGTTCCCATCGGGGCGGCGACGGCGCCGACGGGGTATCTGCGCTGGCCGGAGGTGACCTATCAGGACTCGCCCTTCCTGTACAACACGGTTCGGCGCATGCTGGACACGGATCTGACGCTGTTTCCGCTCTCCAAGGTGACCATTCGCGTGGCCTACGCGCAGAACATCTTTCAGGGGCCGAGCCTGACGCCGAGCGGCAACTCGGTGGCCGGACAAGAGGTGATCCTGGAGGAGTACCAGCGCAACAGCACGGACGACTTCACGGGGGCCATCGACTGGAAGCCGGTCCCGGGGACCAAGCTGACCTTTGAGGAGCAGGTGGATCACTACAAGGCCGACTCCTACTTCACCATGGATCCGGCGCTGTACACGGTGCAGGAGGGCAACGGCGAGAAGGTGGCCCTGCTGGACAGCTACACCACGGCGTATCCGTATGGCTATAACAGCGCAGGGAGCTTTGCGCCAGGGGCCAACTGCAACAGCAGCAGCCTGCAGAACAGCGGGCAGATTCTCTCCGCCAACCCCGGCGGGGGTCTGCCGATCATCGATCCGGCCTGCAACGTCATCAGCAGCTACTACCGTTCCCAGCCGTGGCGGGTGATTCTGCCCACGGAGATCTTCCGGTTGCAGAGCACCAGCATCAAGAACATCCAGATGAACGGGGATCTGCGCTACACCAACGCGAACATGAATATGCCCAACTACTGGGAGGAGTTCCAGGGTCTGGACGGCAACGAGACCGAGATCCGGTATCAGGGCCATGCCGGCGGCAAGCGGGAGGTGATTGCGGCCGACTATGGCATCACCTGGGATGCGACCCGGACGATCAGCCTCTCGGACCAGATCACCTTCTCGGACGCGCATCAGCCGGGAGCGGCGGCGCTCACGAGCGGAACGCTGGTGAAGACGCCCACCACGGCGGGCGAGGAGACCATCAACCAGATCGCCGGGCTGACCACTTCGGCGGCCACGGGAACGGCCTTTGAGGGCGGACCGACGATCGGCGGCGCGCCTCTGCCGGCCTACTTTGGGCAGCGCTTCCTGACCAACAACGCGACGGTGCGCTGGGATGCGACGCCGCGGGCCAGCTTTGCGCTGACCTACCGCTACAGCAATCATGTGATCATGCAGAACGAGGGCGGCGGCAACCCGGGCAATGTGCCCCTGGGGCCGATCACGGCCACCTCGGATCCGACCACCGGGGGGACGGTGACGATCAACGAGAACGGCGGGATCTTCAACGCCTCGCTGCGCCCCAGCAGCAAGATGAACATCAACGGCACGGCCGAGGTCTTCTACTACGACAACGTGTATACGCCGGTGATGCCGCGGCAAGAGCAGCACTATCGGGTGCATTTCCTGTACCGGCCCAAGGAGTGGGCCAGCGTCACAGCGGCTTATAACGACATGGAGTTGCACAACAACACCAACAACACGGGGATCTCCACGGCCGGGGCCAGCACCGCCAACCCGGTTGAAGTGGGCGGAGTGTATGTGACCATGCCGATCGTTCTGGAGCATGAGGCGCACACCCGGATCGCCAGCCTGGGCATGGACCTGACGCCGAGCCCGTACTACGGCTTCGACTTCAGCTACGCGTTCAACGACGTGTATGTCTCCACCAACGCCTGTGGAGAGGGAGCGGCCGGCCATCTGCCAGGCGGCTCGGTGCTTCCCGCGATCGCCGATGCGACCGGCTCGCTCTGCTCGCCGATCTCCAAAGGCTTTGGCTCGGACAACATCCTGGTGCCCTACAAGGACTTCGAGAGCGCGCCGACCGAGTACGGCTCGGCGTCGCTGGCGCTGAATCCGACCCCCAAGGTGAACACGAACCTGGGCTATCGCTTCAGCGACTCCAGCGGCAGCCGGGCGTTCAGCGATACCGGCGACGTGAACGGCGCGCTGGACTCCCTGTACCAGACACCGTTTGTGAATGTGGCCTGGACGGTACACCCCGGGCTGATCTGGAAGGGCGAGTATGACTTCTACGGCTATGGCGAGAGCGATGCGCAGTCCGGAGCCCAGTACTGCAACACCAACACCGCTCCGGTCCTTGGCGCCACCTCGGAGACCTCGGTTCCGTGCAGCACGATCGCCAACTCCGCGATGAGCCCCGGAGCGCCGGCCTACGGCTTCCTGGCCCCGCGCAACTTCCACACCAACATCCTCACCCTGTCGCTGCACTACGAGTTTTAGAACAGCCGGGCAAGAGACGGCAGAAACCCATGGCAGCCGTTACCCCGGCGCATCACTCGGCGTAGCGGCTGCCATTTGCTTTTGGCGGCGGGGGTAAAGAAGGCATTAGTTGGTAAGGATCTCCTCTTCAAGAGACTGTTTCTCGAAGAGGTCGGTGTAGTAGCCGCCGCGGGCCAGGAGTTCTTCATGGGTGCCCAACTCGGTGATGCGGCCCTGGATGAGTACCGCGATGCGGTCCGCATTGCGGGCGGTCGAGAGACGGTGGGCGATCAGGAGGGTGGTTCGGCCCTGCATCAGCTTTTGGAGGCCGGCGAGGATTCGTTCTTCGGTGTAGGTGTCGACGCTGGAGAGAGCGTCGTCCAGGATCAGGATGGGCGGATTGGCGAGGATGGCGCGCGCGATGGCTGTGCGCTGCTTCTGGCCGCCGGAGAGCGTGATGCCGCGCTCGCCGACGATGGTGCGGAAGC
>JAJZJJ010000491.1 GCA_021810175.1 Acidobacteriota bacterium
ATGCGGTCGGGATCGGTGACGAAGTAGGGCGAGAGGTAGCCGCGGTCAAACTGCATGCCCTCGACGACGTCGAGCTGGGTTTCGAGGGTTTTGGATTCCTCGACGGTGATGACGCCGTCCTTGCCGACCTTCTTCATGGCCTCGGCGATGATGTTGCCGATGGTGGCGTCGGAGTTGGCGGAGATGGTGCCGACCTGGGCGATCATGTCGCCGGAGACGGGCTTGGAGAAGGCTGCCAGAGCGCCACCCTCGACGGAGCCGTCTTCCTTGCGAACGCCGACGACGGCGGCAACGGCCTGGTCGATGCCGCGCTTGAGGGCCATGGGATTGGCGCCGGCGGCGACGGTCTTGACGCCTTCGCGATAGATGGCCTGGGCGAGGACGGTGGCGGTGGTGGTGCCGTCGCCGGCGACGTCGGAGGTCTTGGAGGCGACTTCACGAACCATCTGGGCGCCCATATTTTCGAGGGAGTCCTTGAGCTCGATTTCCTTGGCGACGGTGACGCCGTCCTTGGTGATGGTGGGGGAGCCGAATTTCTTTTCGATGACGACGTTGCGGCCCTTGGGGCCGAGGGTCACCTTCACGGCATCCGCGAGAGTGTTGACGCCGCGCAGGATGGCCTGGCGGGAGTCTTCTCCGTGCAGAATCTGCTTTGCCATTGGATTTATATCTCCTTCAGAACTTAGTTAGGCCGGCTGGCCGGCAGGGATCGCATCCCACTTACGCCCGCGTTGGGGCAAGAGTGGGGCGCGGAGTTACTTGCTCAGGATGCCGAGGACTTCTTCCTCGCGCATGATGAGGAACTCGTCGCCGTCGATTTTGATTTCGGTGCCGGAGTACTTGCCGAAGAGGACGCGGTCGCCCTTTTTGACGTCGAGGGGGAAGACTTTGCCTTCATCGTTGGACTTGCCCTTGCCGACGGCGATGACTTCGCCTTCCTGGGGCTTTTCCTTGGCGGAATCGGGAATGATGATGCCGCCGCGCACGGTCTCGCTTTCCTCGATACGACGGACGAGGATGCGGTCGTGGAGCGGAGTAAACGTGGTGGGTGCAGATGCCGTTGCCATTACGTCTCCTTCAGAGTTGTGCCGGAGCGCACGAAGCGCCCGCGCTGGAATTTTCCGGGGCAATGGGCCACGGAACGAAACTTGCTGAGACTTGAAGCCAGAAACTGAGGGGCATCCCTGCCGGAGTCGGTCCAGAGCGCGATCCTGCGCGGAAAGAGACGCGGGAGCACTCGTTTAGCAGTTCATCCCTTCGACTGCTAAGTTATCGGGGGAGCGCTGTGGATGTCAAGGGAGAGCGTGCAAAAAGTGAGTGAATATGACTCACATTATCGTCATGCGTCGGGCTGATGCTGGGATCTTGCTGGAGTGAAAGGACATCTGGAAAACAGAATGGCCCGCCAACGTGGGGCTGGCGGGCCGAACGGGTTCAGGGGTGGGACTACTTTGCGGTCGCAGCTTTCTCTTTGCTGGGCTGGAAGAGTTTGACGCGGACGTGCCAGGTGACGGACTTGCCGGGCTGGAGGGTGACCATGCCGGTGTTCAGGCCATGCCACTCTTTGCCGAAGGGGTCGTTGTAGTTGAACTGCTCTTCGATGGCGACGAAGGGAGCGTCTTTTGTGGTGTAGACCTGGACGGTTTTGATGTGAGGCGAGAGGCCCTCCTCCTCGACACCATAATCGCTGGCGGGATCGGTGAGGCGGACGACGACCTTGCCGTCGGTGCGCTGGAGATTCGACCAGTTGTCGTCGATGTGCATGTGATCGAGCGGTGCGCCGTCGGCGGCGAGGAAGTCCTTTTTGGTGCCCTTGACGGGAAGGAGCTTCCCGGTGGGGAAGACGTCGTAGTAGTTGTTGACCTGGGCGTAGCGCGGTCCGGGGACGTGCAGGCGCGCCTGAGCATGCTGGCCGCTGGGGATGTGGAAATAAGGATGCCAGCCGATGGCGATGGGCTCGGCTACCTTGCCGACGTTGGTGGCGGTGACTTCGGCATCGAAGGCATCGGCGGTGATGGAGAGATTCCAGTGGAGTTTGGTTTTGGAGAGCCAGTGACCGCCGAAGTCGCCGGCGTCGAGGGTGGCGGTGATGGATTTGCCGCCGGGGATGTCATGGGTATGGACATCCGGCACCTGAGTGTTGAGGATGAGGCCGTGCATCGCGTGCAGGTCCTGGGTGGGATGCAGGGTGTTATGCCAGTTGGCGGGGAGGACCAGCTTGTGGCCGTGCCAGGAGGTGGTGATGGTTTTCTTATCGGCGGAAAGCTTGCCGAGGATGCGGTTGGGATAGGGGACGAGGAAGGCTCCGCAGCAGGTGAAGCTGGCATTGCCGTCGTCGTCCATGGGACCGCCGTTCATGCGATTGGCCACCGTTTCAAGCGAAGGCGCCCAGAGGACGGGAATTTCGCCGAGGCCGGGAAAGTCGGCAGTGATCTGATAAACGTTCATGCCGCGGCCGGGCATGACGGTGAGGGAGAGGAACTGCGGCGTGTTGAGGTTGGGAGTCTCCTGACGGGAGACTTTGACGACGGGGAGGCCGCCGACTTCGGGAGCAGCGGCCTTCGCGGCCTGAGGCTGGGCGGGATGCTCCGGTTTGGAAGACTTGCAACCGGTGGTCATGGCAAAGGCGAGCGCGACGGCCGCCACGCCGACCAGGGATTTTCGAACAGGCATGACTCTTCATTCCCCCTACATGGATTCGAGTAAACGATTGCTGAAGCCCACCCATTCTAACCCCATAAAAGGATGATTTGCTGGCTCTAGAATCGGCGAGTGAAGGGTGATTCGACGCTGGCGGAACTGAACGAGCGCATCGTGGAATGCGAACGCTGCGCGCGGCTGCGGCAATACTGCGCAGGAGTGGCGGACAAGAAGCGCCGCATGTATCGGGAGTTCGAGTACTGGGGGAGGCCGGTGCCGTCGTTCGGCGATCCGGAGGCGCGGGTGCTGATCGTGGGGCTGGCTCCGGGCGCGCACGGGTCGAACCGGACGGGGCGGCCGTTTACGGGAGATGGGTCAGGAGACTTTCTGTATCCGGTGCTGCATCGGGCGGGATTCGCGTCGCAGCCGAAAGCGAGCCAGCGCGGCGACGGCATGGAGCTGCGCGATTTGTGGATCACGTCGGTGGTGCGGTGCGCGCCGCCGGGAAACAAGCCTCTGCCGGAAGAGTTGGCGGCGTGCGCGCCGTTTCTGGACGAGGAGATTGCGGCGCTGAAGCGGCTGCGTGTGATGGTGTGCCTGGGAAAGATTGGGTTCGACGGAGTGGTAGCGCACCTGCGGCGGACGGGGAAAATTGAGCGGCGCGGCGAACTGGTGTTCGGGCACGGTGTGGAGTACGCGATTCCGGGCGGCCGGTGGCTGATGGCGAGCTATCATCCATCGCTGCAAAATACGAATACAGGAAAGCTGACAGCACCGATGATGCTGAAGGTGTTTCAACGGGCGCGGCAACTGGCGGAGAGCGGCGGCCAGGGTTAGCCGTTGTGCGCGCCCTGAGCGACGACGGGCGCAGTGCATGTGCATGCTGGAGGAAAGGACAGA
>JAJZJJ010000492.1 GCA_021810175.1 Acidobacteriota bacterium
GCCAGCTTTGGGATTTTAGGTCGAACTCGCCGAGGGTTTGCAGGTGGCGGTACTGGTCTTCGTCGAGGGGTTCGACGCCCATGGCGGCGGCTATGCCGAGGACGTTCCCGGCTACGGGGACGCCTTCTTTTTTGCGCTTCTTTTCGCCTTCGGGGTCGTAGCAGATGCTGCGGCGTCCGGAAGGGCTTTCCGGGGAGCAGTCGCAGAAGGTGAGCTGGCCGGATTTTTTGTCGTGTGCGATGAGGTCGGGTTCGCCGCCGGTTCTTTCCATTTCATTGAGGGTCCAGAGGGCTTTGGGGTTGGCCTGCAGGCGGGCCTGGACCTGAGGCCACCCGATGCCCTTGTGGCGGGAGGGGTTTTTCTCGAAGCGGGTCTGGAGGGTTTTGAGGAGGGCTTCGGACTGGGATTTGGTGAGGGTGGGCATGGGTTTTCCTCGGCGGAGGCCAGAGTACGACGGTGAGTGCGGGGTGGGCAAGGCTATAGCTGTTAGCGTTTAGCTTCTAGCTTTGGTGGCGCCTGGCGGCGCGGCACAACAGGAAACGCAGATTTCTCGACTGCGGCGCTCAAGCGCCTGCGCTCGGAATGACCCTTCAGAGGGGGGCCTTCCCACTCAGCAGCGGGCTGGAATGGGGCACCTGTCATGCGGCCCTACGCTGCCTGTGCGAGTACAGGGAAACGCAGGGCGCGCAGAGATATCGCGACAGGCGCGAGGTGCTGGAGCGGGGCCTGTATGGGTGGGACCGGGGTAGGTCCGGTCCCTGAGGAGGCAGAGTGGATCAGGCAATCTCGCGCATGCGGATGACCTGATCGGCCTGCGGTCCTTTCTGACCCTGAACAATCTCGAACTCTACTTCGTCCCCTTCTTTGAGGCTCTTGTAGCCGTCGATCTGAATCGCACTGTAGTGCACGAATACGTCGGGTCCGTCTTCACGACCGATGAAGCCATAACCCTTCGCGTTGTTGAACCACTTCACTTTGCCTTTGTATTGAGCCACGAGCCCTGGACCTTCCTGAAGCGAAATTCGGTGGGGGAGGGAGTCCACCGGCTTGAGACTTAAAGACGCGAGTCTCAACGCTTTGGTTATCTGGTCCAGCGATGCGGGTCTTGCCGGGCGAGGTGCCTACCGCCTACTTCTTCTTGCCCAGGGAGCGCGCGAAGCTGAGTACAGAGATGAGCGTTTTGCCGTCCTGAACCTGTCCCCTGTCAATCAGACGCAGCAACTCGGAAAGGGGCACACGAAGTAATTCGATGGATTCGTCATCTTCGGGGGCGGAGGGTCCGGGAATGAGGTCTTCGGCGAGGAAAACCTGCATCCATTCGCCGAGGAAGCCGGGGCTGGCGAAGTAGCGGGTGAGGTGGGTCCACTTGCGGGCGGTGTAGCCGGTTTCTTCGAGGAGCTCGCGTTTGGCGGCGCGGAGGCGGTTTTCGCCGGGTTCCATCTTGCCGGCGGGGACTTCGTAGAGAAATTGGCCGGCTGCGTGGCGGTACTGGCGTTCGAGGACGATGTCGGGGTCGCGTTTGCTACGGGAGCGGTCGACGGGGAGGATGACGACGGAGCCGTTATGGCGGATGATGTCGCGGCGCTGGACCTTGCCGGCGTGCTCTTTGACCTGCTCGGTGTAGATGCGGAAGAGCGGGCCTTCGTAGCGGAGGTCGGAGGAAAGGACGCGGGCGCGGCGGCCGGGGCGGATGGTGAGGTTTTTGACGAGGGGGATGTTTTCGGCGGGTCTGGCTGCGGATTTTTTGGCCGCGGGGGCTGATTTGCGGACGGCTGCGGGCTTGTTTGCGGCTTTCCTGGCGGCCGTGGAGGGGGCTGCTTTGCGCTGCGTAGAACCGGTGGGCATGAATTTTCCTCTTCCGGTACGGTACCATCCGGCTTGACGGAAACGGAGGCGGGCAAGGCGCGGATGGCGGGGAAGCGGCGGTGGACGGTGATGCGCGGCAGCGTGGCGGTGATTGGGCCGGGGAACTGGGGGACATCGCTGGCGCAGGCGGTGCGGCGGTCGGAATGGGAGCTGCGGGAGGTGGTGGTTCGGCGCAGGCCGGGCGGCCGGACGGCGCTGCCGGAGCGGGAGTGGGGCGAGGCGGTGCTGGATGCGGAGGTGCTGTGGCTGTGTGTTCCAGATGATGCGATTGAGGCGGCATGCGCGGAGCTGGTGCGGCGGAGGCCGGATTTGCGGGGGCAGGTGGTGGCGCATTCGAGCGGAGCGCGGACGGCCGGGGCGCTGGAGGCGGCGCGGCAGGCGGGTGCGCGGGTGGCAACGGTGCATCCGGTGATGACGTTTCCGGGGCGGAAGGTGGTTCGGCTGAAGGGTGTGCTGTTCGGCGTGGAGGCAGAGAGCGCGGCGTGCCGGAAGCGGCTGAAGGAGCTGGTGACGGCGCTGGGCGGGGAGCCGTTTGTGATTGCGGCGGAGAGCAAGGTGCTGTATCACGCGGCGGGTACGTTGACCTCTCCGCTGCTGGTGAGCGCGATGACGGCGGCCGAGGAGATGGCGCGGCTGGCTGGACTCCCACGGGAGGTTGCCGCGAAAATGACAGGAGTGCTCGCGGAGGCGACGCTGGCGAACGTGCGGAAGCGCGGGGCGGGGAAGAGCTTCAGCGGTCCACTGGCGCGGGGAGATGCGGGGACGATTCGGTTGCATCTTGAGGCGCTCGCGGAGCATCCAGTTCTCGCCGGGGTTTATCGGGCGCTGGCGAGCCAGGCGCTGGAGTCGCTGCCGGTGAAGGATCGCGGGGAGATCGCGGCGCTGCTGCAACCGGGGCGGAAATCGCGGAAGCGGAAGATGCCGTTGTGAGCCGTGGGCGTGCTCGCCAGGGCGCGCGGGAAGATTTTGCAGGGAAATTTTTGAGGGAGAGCCAGGAAAGCCGGTGGAGACACACTGTTACCCGATCACGATTGTGCCGCATCTGCACCGGCTGTTTACCGACTATGCCGAGAGCGAGCAGGTGCTGCGGCCTTTTTTCGCGGTGAGCCCGCGGGATGAGAACTGGGCTGCGGGCGGCGTGGCGTTTGGCGGGGATCGCGAGAGGCTGGCAGGGCTGCTGGAGAAGCAGAATCGAGCATGGGGCGCGGGGCCGGCGACGCTGGAGAATATCGAGCGGATTCGGCGGGGCGCGAACGTGGTGGTGACCGGGCAGCAGGTGGTGCTGTTTGGCGGGTCGCTGTTTACGCTGTACAAGGCCGCGACGGCCATTGCGCGGGCGAAGGCGGCGGGCGCGGTGCCGGTGTTCTGGCTGGCGACCGGAGATCATGATCTGGCGGAAGTGAATCATGTGACGCTGGCGGCACGGCACGAGCTGGCGATGCTCAAGCTGGAGCCGGAAGCTGTGGCAGGTCAGCCGGTGGGCGGGATCCGGCTGGGCGCGGGCATAGAGGCGGTGCTGGAGCAGGCGGCGGAGATTCTGGGTGATGTTCCGGAGATGGATCTGCTGCGCGAGGCGTACCGGCCGGAGGCGACCTTTGGCGAGGCGTTTGCCCGGCTGCTGCTGACGACCTTTGCACGGCAGGGGCTGGTGGTGGCCGATGCGACGGGGCGGG
>JAJZJJ010000493.1 GCA_021810175.1 Acidobacteriota bacterium
GATTGCGAGATGAGGTGTACACGCGAAGGCTCCGGGGAAGTGCAGAGGACCAGCTAAGGATGGCTGGGGCTGCCAAGGGTGGCCGCGGCGACTGTGCCCACGGCGATGGCTGCTCCCACGATCAGGCCGAGACGGATGGCGATGACGCGGATGCGCCGCTGTTTGGCGGGAGCGATGGCGGCACCGGCAGGTCTGGAGGCGGGAACACCTCCGGGCTTGATGTAAGGACCAGCGGCTGTTCCAGCGGCATGGTGGGTTTTCCGATGATGCTGCGCCGGGGAAGGGGTTTGAGTTTCCGCGGGCAATGGCGCGTTGGGGGTTGTGTTCTGAGCCGGAGTCTGATCGCCGGCCGCGGACGGTTGCGGGGGGATGGTTTTCAGTGCGGGCTGAGGCGCCGCAGGCAGGGGCCGGTCGGCGGCCCTGCACAACGGCGAGACGAGGGGAAAAATCAGCGAACATGCGAGCAGCCGACCGAGCCAGAATTGCGAGACTTTCATAGCTTTCTCCGAAGGGTCCGTTCGGGCCAGGGGTGAGGGTGAGCGGCGAGTCAGGCCGCGCTTTCCGAATGCCGGTTGAGATCGCCGGAATCGCGGCACAGTGGAACGGCCGAAGCGGGATGGTTCTGGAAGCTGCGAACCGCCTCCGTGGTCGTGGGATATATCTCAAAAATGCGATCGACGCCTGTAGCAGTCAGAGCGATTCGTGCATCGGGGGCCAGGGAAGCGAGTCTGACGTCGCCATTGTGCTTCATCGCCTCTTCGAGGCAGGAAAGAAGAAGGTGGATGGCGCGATTGTCGAAGCGGAGGATTCTGGAGCAGTCCAGCACAAGGCGGGGGCGCTCGGTTTCCATATATGGCTGCAGGCTGCGCAAAAAATTACGTTCTTCATTTGCGGTCAGGGCTTCCGGAATTTCGTGCACGGTTACGGTGCGCATCTTGAGGATCATCTGAATTCCCTTCTTCGGATCAATTACTACATCTCTTACTCGAGCAAATGCTGCACTTGTCAGCAATTCAAATTCCAAAGCGGGCAGAACACGGAGATTGCAACGGTTCTATCCCGGGTGTTCGAACAGCCGAGCCAGTTCGGCGTCGGGCTGGTTGGTTAGATGCCGCAAAGCGTTCTTTGCGTAGCGTGTGAGTGTAAGAGGATTGGTACGGTACCAGCAGCAGCGGGTCATTTGAGGGGAGAGGCCACAGAGGAAGTGAAGGCGATCTATTTTTCCATCGAGGAGAGCGGCGACAAAGCGGTGGTTGCCGTCGATGACGGTGAAGGGCTCGTCTTCGGCGATGCCAATGAGGAGGACGGAGCCGGGGAGATTGCTGTCGGTTGAAAGTCTTTCGCGAAGGCAGGAAAGTTTTCCGGTAAATGCCTGATCCAGGCGGGTATTTCCTGCCCGGATACGTTCGATGACATTGGTGATGGCGAAGCTGCCCTGTGCGAGCTTGCGCCAGTGGGCACGAGGGAAGACGCGGATCTGGGGCAGGTTGGATTCGTGGACTTCAGCCTCGTACCACTCGGTATCCGAAGGAAGCTCCTGCCAGAGGGAGCGGTGGCGGAGAAAGAGGAGGGCACGACGCCGGGCGCATTCGGCGGGGGAATCGAGGTTGGGGTTGAGAACGACAGGCCCGAGGGACTCGCGATAATCGCGATAGGCCGCATGCTCGAAGTCGCTGCGCAGGAAGCCGGCAATAACCTCATCCTCTGAGACCCTGCGGATGAGGCGAATGGGCGAAGAGCAGCGGCCGGAGCGGGAATTGCGAAGAGCATCGACAGTAAATGGCACACCGACCACCAGGAGCAGAGCAAACATGAGGATCATCTGGACGAGGATGACCTCTTCAAGAGAGGAGTGGTAGCGGCAGATGGCCGCCACCAGGATCCCACTGAAAGCCAGTTGAACCCAGCTGGCGTGGGCGATTTTGTAGGACATTTCGTATGTAATGATGACGACGCTGAGGGAATAGATCACGGTAGAAAAGGCGAACAGGGAGAGCAGAAGGGAGAGGCTGTGATGTCCGGGGGTGGCGAATCCGGAGCCAAGGAGGGTAGTCCAGACAGCGGCAGGCAGGAGGCGCAGCCCGAGAGACAGGACGGAACCGACGCCGAAGACGAGCAGCAGGGAAGTGGCGAGCAGGTTGACGTTACGGCGCTCCTCGGCACTGGTGCCGGCGACGACCGGGAACATGCTGTTGACGACGGCGGAGGAGAGAGTAAAGATGACGCGGCCGACCATGGCGACGGCGGCGAAGAGGCCGGCCTCGAAGGGCAGGAAATAGTGTTTGACGAGGACGATGCTGGAGTTGTTAATGAGGACCTGGCCGGAGAAGAAGACGAGAGCCTGGGTCAGTTCAGTGAGGGCGGTTCGAAGGCGGAGGGAATCGGAAGCGCGAGCTGTGAGCCGGGGAGCGATGACGAGCCAGGCGACGGCCATTCCGGCTGAGTTGGCGATAATGACGCCGGTGACGCCCATTCCAGCCATCACCAGCAAGAGAGAGCCGAAGAGACGAACAGAGCCCTCGACGAGAAGATTGGCGGCGAGGCGAGTGAAGCCGAAAGCTCCCTGAATATAGCCGCGGCGTGTGCCGAGGGGGACATAGAATGCGGCGCCGAATGCAAGAATCTCGACCAGGAGGCGGTCAGGGAGGCGGAGGTAGGCAGTGATACCGGCGCGGAAGATGAGGACGAGGATGGCGACAAATATGCCGCAGACCCAGGAGCCGCGGTGAAGGTGGCGGTAGGCGGCGCCGCGGCCTTCTTCCGAAGGCTGCTGAGCAACGACCTTGGCGGTGACGATCTGGAAGGACAGGGTAACGGAAGAGATGAGGGTGAGCAGGGTATAGACAACAGTTGCGTGGCCGAAAGATTTTGGGCCCAGAAATCGCGCCACGACAACGTTGTAGGCAAGATTGATAACCGTAGCGAGGGTAGAGCCGGAGAGCAGAACGATGCTGCCGGACACGATACGGGCCTGCAACGAACGCCCCTTATGAGTGTGAAGGTTCAACAAGCTGTTCAGTCTCCATCGGCCAGGGCTTCGATCCAAGCGAGACCAAAGCCGCAGGAGCCCTGACGGGCCACCGGGATGGCTCGGAGACGGAAGCCATGCGGCTTGCAAACCGCGGCTAAAACATCCGATGCCCAATGAGGGAGGCTGGCTGCCTGGGAAGGAGGGCGTCGCCGGGAGAGCGACCAACTCGCGGGAAGCGGGATGCTTCTAATGGACTGTCCTTATGCTGACAAAAGCATGTACCGCAGCATTTTTGCTCGTCCTGATTCTCCATGGATGCGACGATTCGAAGCCTGTGCACCTGAAGTACACGGCTTCGGGAGGCAAGCCTGAGGTTCTGGCCGTATACGAAGCGTGGTTTGGACATCCGAACCACATTCAGGTGGGGTATTCGTCCAACAATCCGGCGGAGATGCGGATGCAGATCGCCGAAGCCCGGAGGATGGGGATTTCGGGCTTTGTCGTGGACTGGTATGGTTACCGGTCGCCGTATATCAACCGGAATTACGACCGGATGCAGAA
>JAJZJJ010000494.1 GCA_021810175.1 Acidobacteriota bacterium
ATTCCCCATCCGCACCCGGATACACCCTCAGCGTCAGCGGCTCATCCACCGGCTCTTCCGTCCACTGCTTCACTGGCCCCAGCGGAACCACCGCGCCCGCCTTCACATACAGCGGAATCGTCTCCAAGTCCACATCCCGAGTCACTTCCCTGCCGCCCTCCAGCCGCTCACCGGTCCAAAAGTCCCACCACTCGCCCGCCGGCAGATACACCCTCCGCTGTCGCGCCCCCTTCTCCAGCACCGGAGCCACCAGGAACGCATCCCCCCACAGATACTCGTCATCCCGTAGCAGTGCATTCCTGTCTCCGGGATACGCAAACCACAGCGCCCGCATCATCGGCAGTCCCGTCCGGTGCGTCTGCTCCACCGTCGAGTACACATACGGCAGCATGCGGTAGCGGAGGTTCAGATATTTCCGGCAGATCACCTCCACCTGCGCATCGTGCAGCTCCGCCTCCGGAGGCCATCCCGGACCCAGCCGTTCCGCGCCCTCCAGCGGTCCCGGCTTCCCCGTGTCCCATCCCCACGGCAGCCGCAGCTTCCACGCCTGCCCATGCGACCGGAACAGCGGGCAGAACGCGCTGAATTGAAACCATCGCAGATACAATTCCGGAGTCAGCTCCAGCGTCGGCGTAAATCCGCCCGTGTCCGTGCCCCAGTACGGCACTCCGCTCAGCCCCGTGTTGATCCCGTTCCGAACCTGCGCCGCCAGCGTCTTCCATGTCGAAGTCACATCGCCGGACCACAGCCACCCATACCGCTGCAAGCCCGCATAGCCGTTGCGGTTCAGCGCAAACGGCCGCCGCTTCGGATGCACCGTCAGCGGACCCTCCCAATACATCTTGTTACGGTCCAGCCGGTTGTACACCGAGAGTCGGTCGCCCTCATCGGCCCACCAGCCGTCCACGCCCACGGCCTCCACGGGCAAATGCTCTTTCCAGTAGCTCACCGCATCACCGGGCTCGCGCGCCGTCGGCCCCGTGTCGTGAATCGTCCCGTGGAAATCCCCCGGCGGCACCACGTGCAGCACCACCTTGAAGTGCTCCGCGTGAAATTCCCCAAACATCGCCTTCGGATTCGGAAACACATCCTCGTTAAAGGTGAACGACCCATGCCCTGTATTCCATCCCGATGGGCAAAATCCCGTACCCAGATAGATCAGCGTGTCGCACGGCAGTTTCTTCTCGCGGAAGCTCCGCGCAATTCCCAGCACTTCTTCCTTGCTCGCCAGCGTCCGGTGCGACTGCTGATACCCCAGCGCCCAGCGCGGCGGTAAATGCGGAAATCCCGTCAGCTCCGCATATCCGCGCAGTATTTCCCGCGGCTCATCACCCACTATCAAATACACGTTGCGCGTCGAGGTCGCTTCCACCGGCCAGAAGACTCCCCGCTCGCCCCGCAAATCCATCACGCCGGAGGGCTGCCCGATCAGCAGCCCCCATCCCGACGCGCTCACCAGCCACGGAATCGGCAGCCGCGCCCCATCCGTATCCAGGTTCGGCGTTCCCTCGCCGTTGTGCATCCGGTAGCGCGCGCCGCGCAAGTCAAACGTCGGCAGTCCCTCGCCCATCCCGAACACCGGCCCGTCCGCAATCCCAAACCGCACCGCCGTGCTGTCGTCGTCGAACTGAATCTGCTGCCGGAATTTCCCGCCCGGCTTCGTCACCGTCACCCGCAGCGGATTCTCCTCCACCGCTATCCGGTACTTCCCCCATGCCATCTCTTTCACGACCGGGTCCAGCTGGCTCTCCAGCGCCACCGCATACGGATGCGCCACCACGCCCAGCTCTTCTTCGCTTGCCCACGCATTCACCGGCGCAATGCCAATCCGCAGCACATTGGCGCTGATCGACGTCAGGTCCAGGTCCAGCAGTCCGGGCTTTCCTGTCAGGCGCGGCAGCACGCCCGCTCCTGCCACCCGGCACGTCAGCAGAACCTGCGCCGCTCCTGCGCCCATCCCGCCCAATACAGCTCTGCGCGAAACCTTCGTCGCCATCTCGGCCTCCTCTCAGCTTGTGTGCAGGGCCTCTCCGCGATGCACGGCTCAGTGCGCCATCTCGTCCTTCAGCACATAGCGGTGGCTTGCCTTCCGCCTCTGCGTATTCTCCTGGCGCATCTTGGCCAGTTCTTTCACCAGCTTCTGCACTTCGGCCGTTTGTCCCAGCCGCCGCCGCGCCATGATCTCGTGATACAGAGCCACATCGTCCGTCGGATGAATCCGCAGCGCCGCCTGCGCCTCCACCAGCGCCTTCTGTGGATCATTCAGCCGCAGATACAGCAGCGCCAGCAGGTCGCGCGCCGGCGCATAATTCGCGTCAATCGCCACCGACTTCTCCGCTGCCGCAATCGCTTCCTTCGTCGTATTGCTCGTCGAGTCGGACTCCGAAAGTGCCTCGGCGTACAGGTATTGCAGCAGGCTGTCCTTCGGATGCAGACGCGCTTCCTTCCGGTAGATATTCAGTGCCGCCGTCTGCTTGTACTGCTGGCTCTCCACGATTCCCATCGCGTCCATCGCCAGCGAGAGCTGCGGCGCCAGTTGGTGCGCCTTCTCAAAATCGGCAATCCCCGCCGCGAACTTCGACAGCTGCACCTCCAGCACGCCCCGCGCCAGGTACAATTGCGCCGCGTTCGGCAGTTGCGTCAGCCCCGCATTGATCATGTCAATGCCCACCTGCGCCGAGTGATGAGTAAACGCAATCTGTGCAAACTCAAGGTAATTTGCCAGGTTTTTCGGCCGCTCCACAATCGCCGCCCGCAACAGTTTCACCGCTGTCGGAGTATCGCCCGTCTCCTCGGCCAGCCGCGCGCCCAGCGTCAGCACTGCTTCCTGGTGCGTCGTCTCGAGCAGCGGATCGAGCGTCGCCAGCGCCGTCTTCGCGTCGTGCAGCTTCCACTGCACCAGCGCCAGGTTGAAGCGCACCGCCTCGTCTGAATCCGTCCCTAATATCTGTTGGTAATTCGTCTCCGCCTGTTTGTAATGCCCCGTATCCGCAAGGCAGAATGCGTACGCCTGCTGGTACTTCGGATGTCCGGCAAACATCTGGCTGCTCGCCTCAAAATGCGGCAGCGCCGCCCGGCAATCCCCCTTCGCGCGATACAACGACGCCAGCATCGCATGCGCGGTAATATCGTCCGGCTGCATTTTCAGGATCCGGTTCAGCAGCACCGCGGCATCCGGCTGCCGCCGCGCATACTCAATTTCGGCTGCGCCCTCCAGTGCCAGCAGATCGCTCGGGCAATATCGCAGCGCCTGTTTGAAGGACTGCGCCGCCTCCACCGGCCGCTGCAATCCATTCAGTGACATCCCTCGCAGCGAAAGCAGACGGCAGTCCTGCGGCGACTCCCGCAGCATCTGGTCCACGCTTGTCAGTGCCTGCTGGTATTCGTCCAGCCGCAGCAGCATGATGATCTGCTGCACCTTCTGCTGTTCGGTCTGCGCCTGCGCTTGGCACGTCACCACCAGCATTCCCGCGCACACCAGGCACGCCGCCGCTGCGCGAAAAATCCACCCTCGAAGGGCAATTACCCCA
>JAJZJJ010000495.1 GCA_021810175.1 Acidobacteriota bacterium
TGTGGACGGACACCCGGGGGGGCTGGCTTCTCAGTCCTCCCAGCGCTTGAACACCAGGGATGCATTGATCCCGCCAAACCCGAACGAGTTTGACAGCGCCGCATTCACCTTGCCCGCCAGCGCCTGATTCGCCAGGTACTCCAGCCGGCAGCCTTCATCCGGATTGTCCAGGTTGATCGTCGGCGGCATCATCTGGTGCCGCAGCGCCTGCACCGTGATGCCCGCTTCCAGTCCGCCCGCGCCGCCCAGCAGATGGCCGGTCATCGACTTCGTCGAGCTCACCTTCAGCTTCTTGCTTAGCGCATGCTCGCCAAACACCATTTCCAGCGCCCGCGACTCGTTCACGTCGCCCAGTGGCGTCGAGGTCGCATGCGCGTTCACGTAGTCGATCTCCTCCGGCTTCATCTTCGCATCCGCCAGAGCCGCCTTCATGCTGCGCTGCGCGCCTTCACCTTCTGGAGCAATCCCCGTCATGTGGTACGCATCGGCGCTCATTCCGTAGCCGCATATCTCGGCCAGAATCGTCGCGCCCCGCGCCTTCGCATGCTCCAGATCTTCCAGCACCAGGATGCCGGCGCCTTCGCCCACCACGAATCCGTCGCGGTCGCGATCAAACGGCCGGCTTGCCTTCGTCGGCTCGTCATTCCGCGTCGAAAGCGCACGCATAGCCGCAAAGCCGCCCACTGACATCGGCGTTACCGCCGCCTCCGAGCCGCCCGCCAGCATTATGTCCGCATCCCCGCGCTCCACAATCCGAAACGCGTCCCCAATCGAGTTCGCGCTGGTCGCGCACGCGGTCGCCGTCGCTGAAATCGGACCCTTCGCACCGTACCGGATGCTCGCCTGTCCCGCCGCCATATTAATAATGGCGCCCGGAATAAAGAATGGTGATATCTTGCGCGGACCACCCGTCATCAGGTTCGTGTGCTCGCGCTCGATAATCTCAAACCCGCCGATGCCCGAGCCGATGAACACTCCCACCCGCTCCGCGTTCGACGCGTCGATCTTCAGCCCGGCCGAGGCAATCGCCTCATCGCACGCCGCAATCGCCAGGTGAATGAACCGCGCCATCTTCCGCGATTCCTTCTTGTCAATAAACTGGAGCACGTCGAAGTTCTTCACTTCGGCCGCGAAGGTTACTGGATACCCGGTGGCGTCAAACTGCGTAATCGGCGCCATGCCGCTCTTGCCCGCCACCAGGTTTTCCCAAACCTCAGGGGCCGTGTTCCCTACGGCGCAAATCAGCCCCAGTCCGGTTACGACAACTCGTCGCTGCAAGGCTACTTGCCGCCTTTCCCGTGCTTCTCGATGTATTCGATCGCGTCCTTCACCGTCTTGATCTTCTCGGCGTCTTCATCCGGAATCTCAAGATCGAAGGCCTCTTCGAACTGCATCACAAGCTCGACTACGTCGAGCGAATCCGCGCCCAGATCCTCCTGGAACGACGCGCTGGGCGTGACCTCAGCCTCGTCCACCTGAAGCTGCTCCACGATAATCTGCTTAACCTTGTCCTCAACACCTGCTGCCATGTGCTCTCCTCTTAATCTGCTGCTGAGCTTCGATTACGGCGCTCTAGCTCCATTCTCGCCGCCTTGAGTCAGAGATGCATACTGCGGGCACAACTCTACCCTGACCCCGAAATTTCAAGTCTAATGGCCACCCTGATGCATGTAAAGGCGGCAACCAAACCGCCCTGAGAGTTTGTTTAAAAACGCGCCGAGGCATCGACCGAGGCACAGCAAATTCTCTAACGGCAACCAAACCTGTGCAATGGATTGGGTAGGTTCTTCGCCGAAATTCTGTTTTTCAACAAATTCCTGAATCCCCCGCCCTTCTATGCGTTCCGCTCATCCCACTCACCCGGCCCGCACGCGCCCCCATCTTCTCCAAACACACACCCTCCCGCGGAGTTATAGTCTTCCCTATGCCCACCCTCACTGTCGTTTACATCCTCGCAGCCGCCGCCGTTGGCATCATCCTCGGTGTCATCATCGGCTCGTGGCTCGGCGGACGCATCGGGCAGGCCACCGCCCGCGCATCCCAGCAGTCAGCCGACAATCTCCAGGCCGACCTCGAAAAGCGCGACACCGAAATCGCCGCCCTCCGCGCCCAGCTCACCGAATCCCAGCAGGACGCCATCCGCGCCAAAACCGAAGCCGAACGCCTCTCCGAGCTCAAGCTCACCCTCGACGCCGCCGAACAATCCCGCGACAGCCTCATCCGCGAGCTCGCCACCGCTCAGGCCGAAAACGCCCGCCTCACCGCCAACCTCGCCAATGAGCAGCGCAACGTCCAGGAAAAAATTCAGCTCCTTCAGGAATCCCGCGAAGAACTCAAGCACCAGTTCCAGACCCTCGCCCAGGACATCCTCGATCAAAAATCCAAAACCTTCGCCGAACAGAACCAGGCCACCCTCGGCAACCTCCTCAACCCCATCCGCGAAAAATTCACCGAGTTCCAGCAGAAGGTCACCGAACTCCGCGAACAGGGCATCCAGAGCAGCGCCGAGCTCAAAACCCAGATCGAAGGCCTCAGCTCCCTCAACGACCGCCTCTCTAAGGAAGCCTCCAACCTCGTCCAGGCACTCAAAGGCTCCTCAAAAACCCAGGGCGACTGGGGCGAATTCATCCTTGAACAGGTCCTCGAATCCGCCGGCCTCCGCAAAGGCGAGCAGTACCGCGTCCAGCAATCCCACGCCGACAACGACGGTAAAAACTTCCGTCCCGACGTCATCCTCTACCTCCCCGAGGGCAAGCACCTCGTCATCGACTCCAAGGTCTCCCTCCGCGACTACACCGATTACTCCTCCGCTGAAGATGAGGAAACCCGCAACGCCGCACTCAACCGCCACCTCGCCGCCATCCACAATCACATCAAAGGTCTTGCCGACCGAAAGTACCACAACCTCTATGACCTGCAATCCATTGACTTCGTGGTCATGTTCATCCCCATCGAGCCGGCCTACATGCTCGCCCTCGCCAAGGACACCAACCTCTGGCAAACCGCATGGGACAAGGACATCCTCCTCGTCGGGCCCAGCACCCTCCTCTTCGTCATTCGCACCGTAGCCCAGCTCTGGCGTACCGAGCAGCAAAACCGCAACGCCCAGGCCATCGCCGACCGCGGCGCCGAACTCTATGACAAACTCGCCGCCTTCGTCAAAGATCTCGAAGACATCGGCAAGAACATCGACCGCGCCAAAGCCTCCTATGACGACGCCTGCAAAAAGCTCTACATGGGCAAAGGCAACGCCATCCGCCAGGCAGAAATGCTCCGCACCCTCGGCGTCAAAACCACCAAAAACCTGCCCGGCCAGCTCGTCGAAATGGCCCACCACGAACCCCTCGAACTAGCCGCCTCCGCCGACGACGAACCCGAAGAAGAATAGCTTTCAACTACCCAGAACTGTTGTCATCCCAACTCTCTCAACGTTGTCATCGCTGAGCAAAGCGACCGAAGGGAGCGTAGTCGAAGGATCTGCGGTTTCGAGCTCTTCCGAAAGATAATCCACGGGTGCGGGTGGTCCG
>JAJZJJ010000496.1 GCA_021810175.1 Acidobacteriota bacterium
GTGGAATAGGGGCGGACTTTGTTTTGTCCCCTCCCTCCCCCCCCGCCCTCCTCCACCAGTAGTTTGCGCGCCGATCAGAGCGATGTCCTCACCTGGCGACAACGCTCTGTCGGCGAACCGAAGGGTGATGGTTCGGAATTTGCCGAAAAGTCGCGATAGCCGTTCACTTACTGCGGGAGCGGCGTGAAGAGAAGCTGCTGTCCGGGTTTCGTCGGGACATTGAGTACAGCTCCATGCAGCACCGTTGGACTGTTCCCGGCGGTGCGCAGTTGAACCGCCTGGTTCGGGCCCCAGGGATTGGCCAGCCTGCAGGGTCTTCCGCGCTGGCTGACGATCTGTACATAGGCGACGCGCCCATCGGCGATCCTGCTGGAAACCAGGAAGTCGCCCACCGCGAGCAGGTGGCCGAACGATGCATCCTGATTCTTTGGCCAGTCGGGAAACACGTGAATGTCTTTCTGATAGCTCTGTAGCATCATTGCCGCGATTGTTGTGGGAACGGTGGCTTCGTTCTCCACGCCGCCGGCAAAGATCCTGTATGCGAAGTTGTGATAACCGATGTGAGTAATGAGCAGATGCAGGTGGCTGAGGATCGAGTCGGGGTCGTACCCGGCATCGGCTGCGGCCGGATAGTAGCTGGAGGTGTCGTTCGAGTCGTACCAGAGCGGCATGTACCTGACTGTGTTCAGGGCGGCCTGGCGCAATGCGGGACTGCTCTCGAGTCCGACGTTCCATGCGGGGAAGACGACCTGCAGGGAATTCATCCCGGCGGATGAGCCTTCCATGCGGACGGGAGGGTTCGGCGAGAAGCGGTCGCCGCGAGCGATATTGACCCACTGCATGCCATGTTCGCTTTGCAGAATCACCATCTCGCTGGACGGGATCGGACTGCCAACGGCATTGCGAATGGCAGCTACGCTATCGGCGGGGGCGATGGGCAGAGCGCTCAGATGCGTGAGGATGTGCTGCCAGGCGCCTCGCATTTGGGGGTCGGCGTTGAGCTGCCGGCTCATATCGATGAGTGCTGGATAGAGCATTCGCAGAAAGCCGATGGTGGTGGCCGGATTGGTGTCGTTTGCCGGGCCCCACAGGTGCTCGTCCGGAGCATCGTTGAAATCGACATAGCGTCCGTTGACGAGTTTGAGCTCGTGATCCCAGTAGTCGGCCACTCCGGTAAGGAAGGGCCAGACCTTGCGAGCGTATGCGGCATCGCCCGTATAGCGCCATCGCTGCACGCAGTTCACCGCGGCAAAGAGCGCATCGCTTTTCTGATCGAGGGAGCGGAAGTTATCCGCGCTCCATCCTGGGGAGGGCGCGAGATGGGTGTAGTAAACGAGGCCATGCGCGTGAAGCTTTTTCGCAAGGCCCCGTCCGCGCTGCATCCAGGCAAGAAGCGGCGCGTCGTAAGGGTCCGCCAGGCTGACGTGATTGGTGGGAAAGGCTGCCCAGAAGGGGGCCTGGTAGTTATAGTCGAGGGTGTAATCGCCCTGCCATGCGGGGCCGGTGGAGGTGATCCAGTTGCCCCACAGGCCGGGCGCCACGTTGCCATGCCTGCTGCAGGAGGCGAGGACATAGAGCGAGCCATACCACCAGGACTGAATCGTCTTATCCGGAATTTCGATGTAGGACCTGGACCAGAAACTCTTCCACCAGGCGAGGTGCTGAGACCACATGGCCGCAACACTCTGCGAGTTTGCATCCCGAACGGCAGTTACGGCCGCCTGAAAGAAGTGGGGAGTGTCGCGGTTATCCATGACGGCAACCAGGATTGTGACCTTACCGCCCGCGGGAATGTCGAAACGCATTCCGCCGCCGGAGATGGAGGGTGAAGCACCGAGGACCCGCATGGCCAGCACTCCGTGGGGCGCGCTGCCATCGAATGGGATCTGGCTGTCTCCCGGATGGGCCGCGGCCCATTGCCACTGCGGTCCCATGACCTGGGCGGCGGCAGGGAAATTGCTGGTTGCGCCGACTTTCGCGCCGTCGGCCATCAGCACGAGCTGCTGCCCGTTATAAGCAACCGCGACATGTACCAATTTGTGAAGCGGCAGCGGGCTACCGGCGGTGACGACGGTCCCATTGAGATTGGCGGCGAGCCGGCCGTGCGAAAGATAAACGATCAGCCCGGCGGCCGCACCCTGGGTTCTGGGAATGTCGTGGCCACGGGTGTTTCCCAGCGGGTCGGTGGGATCGATGGTCTGCTTCATCCAGCCGTGATCGACCAGGGCGGAGAGAATGGTGACGCCGCTGTCGGCGGCATCAACGGTGAGGGAGGCGCGAACGGTGAAGCGACTCTGCGGCATAATGATGTCGCCGAGGGAAACGGGTCCGGAGTTTGTAGTGCCCGCCGACCCTGCCGTGTCCGCTGCGTTCCAGCGATAGAGCGGCTTCGCCGCGGTATGCGAGGTGAGATTCGGGAGATATCCGCGATCGACCTCGACTGATCGGACGCGGGCGCCGGAAGCTGTCCCGTTTTCGGGCCGCGAGCCGCCAATCGTCGCATTGACGACTTCGGGAGAAACGCGCAACCAATGCACCTGCCCGATGTTGCCGCTGAGCGTGGCGAGGTCGCGATGGCCGTAGGCGTCCAGCAATGCCGTGGTGACGGGTAGAGCGGCCGATCCGGAGTTCGTTAGCTGAACAGCAAAGATGTTTTTTCCGGTGGACGCCCATGAACGGGAGGCGAGGGTGTATTTGCCCAGCACAAAATGTCCAGTAATGTCAGCGGGAGCGACATTCTCGCGCAGTTGCGTCGACGCGCCGCTGAGGGCGGGAATGGAGACTTGCAGTCGGCCAACCGGCATGATGCGGCCGCGCAGCACACTCCAGAAGTCGTCGCGGCCGATGTAGAACTCCAGCTTATCAGGGCTTCCGCCGAGCGCAACGCCGACGCTTCCATTGCCGATGAGCGCGCCAGGAGTCATGAGAGGCGTGACGACGTTGCCCGGCATTTGCGACCAGGAGCCGTGAATGTGGGAGACAATTGCGAGAGCTTTGCCGGCCACTGTGGAGTTGGTGACCTCCGGGACGGCGCGTGCAGCGCCGAAAGCAGACGGCAGGGGCAGCAATCCGCATGTCAGCAGCAGGAAGGCGATTGTCGATTTGCCAATCAGATTGTTCTTCATCGCAGATGGGCTCCCTAAAACTGGTGGGTGTGAGGCCGGGAAAGCAGCACTGGCCCTCCCGGCCTGTGGGGTGTTATGGGACGCGGTGGAGGGTGACCAGAACCACATCGTTCGTGCGCATGGGGACCTGGAACTGAAGGGTTCCGTTCGAACCGGTCCGCATGGTTTGGTTCCGGTCCGGTTGATCGCGTGTGAGGTAGTCGAGATGCGCGATTTGCGGCTGGGTGAGGTTCTTCGGCGCACCCATGCGCAGGTAAGCCGTATAAGCATCGTTGGCATCGTAGCCGGTGCGATGCACCTGAAGCCGGTACTCCGTGTTCGGAAGCAGATGGGTTACTGTCAGGTCCACGGGAGCGGCCGGATGGTCGGGAATCACCTTTGTGTAGAACGGATGATCGGGC
>JAJZJJ010000497.1 GCA_021810175.1 Acidobacteriota bacterium
TGCAGATCGGCGCCCGCATGACCGACATCGACGCGGCGGCGCGCGCTGCCTTTCAGGCGGCCGGCTATGATGACTTTTTCGTGCCCGGCATCAGCCACAGCATTGGCCTCTCGTTCGAGGAGGCTCCGGCTCCCACCATCAGGCCCCAGCATGCAGCATTTCCACTCCGCGAGAATATGACTGTGACCGTGGGCCACTCCGTTCTTTCCGTCCCCGGTGTAGGGGGCGTTCGTCTGGAGGACACCTTTCACGTCACATCGAACCAGCCGCGGCCGCTGACCAGCTTTCCCGCCGAATTCGCCATATTTTAGCAATGATTTGAAGAGGAAAAGAATATATGAGTGAACAAAAGACTCACAAGGTCACACTTATCCCCGGTGACGGCATTGGCCCCGAAGTGACGCAGGCCGTGGTCCGCATCCTTGAAGCTACCGGCGTCCGGTTCGAGTGGGAGCGTTACGCCGCCGGCGCTGAAGCCTTCGAGATTCACGGCGAGTACATCCCCGCCGCGCTCTACGATTCCATCGAGCGCAACCGCGTGGCGCTCAAAGGCCCCGTCACTACTCCCATCGGCGGCGGCTTCAAAAGCATCAACGTCACGCTGCGCAAAAAGTTCGATCTGTTCGCCAACCTACGCCCCGTCCACATGCTGCCCGGCCTTGAGACCAAGTGGCCCGGCGTGGACCTGATCGTGGTGCGCGAAAACACCGAGGGCGAGTACGTGGGGCTGGAACACGAGGTCGTTCCCGGCGTAGTGGAGAGCATCAAGGTGATCAGCGAAAGAGGCTCGACGCGCATCGCTCGCTTTGCCTTTGACTACGCGCGCAAGCACGGCCGCAAAAAGATCCACGCCATCCATAAGGCCAACATCATGAAGCTCTCCGACGGGCTGTTTCTGCGCTGCGCGCGCAAGGTTGCCGAGGAGTTTCCCGAAGTTGTGTACCGCGAGCACCTGATCGACAACACCTGCATGCAGTTGGTCATGAATCCCTTCCAATACGACATGCTGCTGCTGGAGAACCTCTACGGCGACATCGTCAGCGACCTTTGCGCCGGCCTGGTAGGCGGCCTGGGCCTGGTTCCCGGGGCAAATCTCGGCACGGAGTGCGCCATCTTCGAGGCCGTACACGGCTCGGCACCCGACATTGCCGGCAAAGATGTGGCGAATCCCACGGCGCTGCTGCAGTCGGCCATCCTGATGCTGCACCACCTGGACGAGCCCGCCGCCGCCGACAAAACGCAAAAGGCGCTGGAGAAGGTCTACGCCGACCGCAAGATCCTTACCCGCGACGTGGGCGGAACGGCGGGAACCAGCCAGTTTGCCGACGCGATTCTGGCGGCCATGGCCGGTTAGAGGAATTCATGCATCGCCATTTTGACAGGATCGAGACGATTCTGTTCCCCAGCCTTGACTGTGGTCCCGGATTTTTCCATGATTATGGCCTCAGGTCCGTGCAATCTTCGCGGACCTCGGCCTCCCCAAGAGTGTCGGTAAATTACGGTTGTTAGCTAGAAAATCGCCGTCGCGGAGCTCTTCCCGGGATCGAGAAAGCCAGGAGGTTCGTGATGAAGGGTATTCCTTTTACCCTCTTGCTCGTCCTGCTCGGCACACCAATTCCCGTCTTCGCTGCTGAGCAGCTTGTTCCCGCAGGTTCTCTCCTCCAGTGCTCGATGTCAGAACCTAAGTTTTCATCCAAAACCGCGGCCGTCGGAGATCCGGTGCTCTGCCAGCTTGGCATGACGGCACTGGATGGGCCGGCCATTCTGCCCTTTAACAGCTATCTCGAGGGACGGTTCCAGGCATACAAGAACCCCGGCCACTTTGTGGGCAAAGGCTGGCTGCAATTGAGCTTCGACCGCATGTTCATCGAACCGGACACGGTGATTCCTGTTCAGACAAAGATCGTTAATGTATCGGGTTTCAACATTAACCGGCAGGGCGAGATCCTGGGCCGCGGCCATGCCGTCCGCGACACGGTGGAATGGATGATTCCGATTTTGTGGCCGATTGACCTCGTCATGTTGCCCCGACGCGGCCCGCGGCCGACGCTGGGGTCGGAGACAGAAATTACGCTGAAGGTGATGAACGACTTTGCGCTTCCGATGACGCCGCGGCCACGCCGTGATCGCGCAGGCTTGTTGCGCCGTCCGGCGTCGTATTCCAATCGACGACCAGCCGCCGCGCCCGCCCAGCCCATTCAGCAATCTGATGTTCCGCCAGCGCAACAGAGCGTGATTGCGGCATCCGCGCCAGAGGCACCGCCCTATCCGGAAGAATCTTTCCGGCCGGCATATTATGCGCCGCCGCCAGAGTATTACTACCCACCACCATCGGAGTATTACTATCAGCCGCGGCCGCAGTACTACTATCCGCCGGCGTACTATCCGTATCCGGAGGGTCCGGGTTACGGCTCTCCGTACGGGCCCTGGAACGCGCCATAAGAACGCCGCGTGTGGCAGCAAGTTTTGCCCGCGTGAACCCGCAATGAGCAGCGATTGAGGTTGGTCACAGCGGGCGGAACACTGCCTTCCGCGGCAGATGGCGGGAGGGATGAGCCGCCGCTGGCGTGCCCTCGGAAGCGCGCTCTGGAAGAGACGGGATTCCGGGCTGGATGACCCTGCCCGCAGCCTCCAGACTGATGCTCTTTGCGCTCCTCCTCCTGTACACTGGAGTGTACAGGTCATGACAAAGAAATACCCCATTGGTATCCTCGGTGCGACCGGCATGGTCGGCCAGCGTTTCATCCAACTGCTTGAAAACCACCCGTGGTTTCAAATCACCTGGCTGGCGGCCAGCGACCGCTCCAGCGGCAAGCTTTATGGCGAAGCCGCCAAGTGGCGTCTCGATACGCCCCTGCCCGAACAGATCGCCGGCATGACTGTTTCGCCAGCCGATCCCGCCGGCGCGCCGAAGATCATCTTTGCCGCGCTTGATGCTGCCTTTGCCCGCGAGCTGGAGCCGAAGTTCGCCAACGCGGGCTGCGCCGTGGTGTCGAACTCCAGCGCCTACCGCATGGCGCCCAATGTGCCGCTGGTGATTCCCGAAATCAACGCCGCGCACCTGCACCTGATCGAGGAGCAGCCTTCGCGCCGCGAGTCGGGCGGTTACATGGTGACCAACCCCAACTGCTCCACCATTGGCCTGGTCATGGCGCTCAAGCCCATCGAAGAGCGCTTCGGCATCGAGCGGATTATGGTCACGACCATGCAGGCCGTCTCCGGCGCCGGCTACCCCGGCGTGCCTTCCATGGACATTCTGGGCAACGTGGTGCCCTACATCGGCAGCGAAGAAGAGAAGATGGAGGCGGAGACGCTGAAGCTGCTGGGCCGGCTGGAGGGTCATGCCGTCACGCCGCTTGCGGCGCGCATCAGCGCGCATTGCAACCGCGTCGCGGTGGAAGACGGCCACACCGAGAGCGTGTCAATCCAGCTTGGCAACAAGCTGGGGCGGCCGGTTACGCACGAAGACATTCTGGCCGCATGGGACGAGTTCCGGCCGCTGGCAGGTCAG
>JAJZJJ010000498.1 GCA_021810175.1 Acidobacteriota bacterium
GCAGTATTTCCAGCGGCAGGGTTCGGTACGCGATTTCTGCCGGCGACAAAGTCCATTCCCAAGGAAATGCTGGCGCTGGTAGACAAGCCGATCATCCAGTACGGAGTGGAAGAGGCGCTGGCGGCCGGCTGCGACCAGATCGTAATTGTGACAGGACGCGGGAAGTCGGCCATCGAAGATCACTTCGACGTGAGCTACGAGCTGGAATGCACGCTGGAGAAGCGGGGCAAGACGGATCTGCTGGCGGTGAGCCGGGGCGTGTCGCACATGGTGCGGCTGTCGTACGTCCGACAGAAGGAAGCGATGGGGCTGGGACATGCGGTGCTGATGGCGCGCGACCTGGTGGGCGACGAGCCCTTTGCGGTGATCCTGCCGGACGACGTGATCGACGCGCCGAAGCCGTGCCTGAAGCAGATGGTGGAGGTCTTCGACCAGGTGCAGTCGTCGATCATCGCGACGCAGGTGGTGGAGGGACCGGGGATTTCGGCGTATGGCGTGCTGGATGGCGCGGCGGTGCCGGGGAATCCGCGGCTGTTCGACGTGAAGGGCATGGTGGAGAAGCCGAAGCAGAGCGAGGCTCCGTCGAAGAACGCGATTATCGGGCGGTACATTCTGACGCCGGCGATTTTCGATCTGCTGGAGAAGACGCCGCTGGGCGCGGGGGGCGAGCTGCAGCTGACGGATGGCATTAAGGGTCTGCTGCAGACGGAGAAGGTGTACGGCTACAGCTTTGAAGGCGTCCGCCACGACGCCGGCGACAAGCTGGGCATGCTGAAGGCGACGGTGGATTACGCGCTGAAGCGGGAGGATCTGGGGCCGGCGTTCAGGGAATATCTGAAGACAGTGAAGCTGTAGACGCGGGACCAGGCGGAAAAGAGGGCGGCGCATGCGAGTGCGCCGCCTTCTTTTGCGCAGGAGTGCGATGCCGGTCCGGGCGGCGGGAATTTGTTTTCGGGGCAGGCGAGGCGTATTGTCGGGTTGTAGGTTCGGGTGGCATCCTCTGCAGGAATGGAGGAGCCGCACTGGAGACAAGATGAGCATTCCACATTTCCGCAGTGGAGACCGGGTGGATTCGGCCCCGGTTCCTGTGACCTTCCAGACAATCCAGGAAAAGAAGCGGACGGGCAGTCCGATTACGGCGCTGACCGCCTATGACTATGCCACGGCGCGGCTGGTGGACGAGGCTGGGATCGACCTGATCCTGGTGGGCGATTCGCTGGCGATGGTGGTTTTGGGCTACGAGAACACGCTCCCCGTGACGGTGGAGGAGATGCTGCATCACACGCGGGCCGTCCGACGGGCCGTCCGACGGGCGATTGTGGCGGCGGACATGCCGTGGGGGTCGTATCACCTGACGGTGAACGAAGGCGTGGCGAACGCGGTGCGCTTTGTGAAGGAAGCCGGCGCACAGGCGGTGAAGGTGGAAGGCGGAGCGGAGCGGGCCGAGCTGGTGGAGCGGCTGACGGCCGCGGAGATTCCGACGATCGGGCACCTGGGGCTGACGCCGCAGTCGATCCACCGGATGGGCGGCTACAAGGTGCAGGGCAGGACGACGAGCGCGATTAGCAAGCTGCTGCATGACGCGCACGCGCTGGAGTCTGCCGGAGCGGCGGCGATTGTGCTGGAAGGAATGCCGCGCGAAGTGGCGGCGCGGATCACGGCGGAGGTGGGGATTCCGACGATTGGGATTGGCGCGGGTCCGGAGTGCGACGGGCAGATTCTGGTGTTCCATGATCTGGTGAGCCTGAGCTTCTCGCCGCCGGCGAAGTTTGCGCGCCGGTACGGCGATGCGGCGGCGCTGTTCCGCGAGGCGGTGGAAGGATATCGCCGGGATGTGGAGGAGCGGGCGTTCCCGAGCGATCAGGAGAGCTACC
This sequence comes from Acidobacteriota bacterium, assembly GCA_021810175.1. Next base: position 1,875 of record JAJZJJ010000498.1, read on the forward strand.
ATTTGCCGAAGGATGTGGCGGCGGCGCTGGAGAGCGAGAGCGAGCGGCATCCGGCGCGATGAGGATTGCGAAGACCATAGCTGAGGCGCGTGCGGCGATTGCCGAGCTGCGGGCAGCGGGGCGCACGGTGGGGCTGGTTCCAACGATGGGGGCGCTGCATGCGGGGCACATTTCGCTGGTGCGTGCGGCCCGGGCGGCCTGCGGCGCGGTGGTGGTGAGCCTGTTTGTGAATCCCACGCAGTTTGGGCCGAATGAGGATTTCAGCAAGTATCCGCGGACGTTTGACGCGGATTGCGAGATGCTGCGCGGGGAAGGCGTGGAGGTGCTGTTTGCGCCGCCGGCCGAGGAGATGTATGCGCCGGGCGCGGTGACGTTTGTGGATGTGGAGGAGATTTCCGGACGGCTGGATGGCGAGTCGCGGCCGGGGCATTTCCGCGGCGTGGCGACGGTGGTGGCAAAGCTGTTCAACATCGTCGGGCCGGACCAGGCATTTTTCGGGCAGAAGGATGCCGCGCAGGTGGCGGTGCTGCGGCGCATGGTGCGGGATCTGAATTTTGGGCTGGAACTGGTGGTGTGTCCGATTGTGCGGGAGCCGGACGGGCTGGCGATGAGCTCGCGGAACCGGTATCTGTCAGCGGATGATCGGCGTCATGCGCTGGTGCTGCATCGGGCGCTGCGGCGTATGGAGGAACTGGCGGACGCGGGGCAGACGGCGTCGGACGAGCTGGTGGAGGCGGGCCGGGCAGTGATGGCCGGGGAGCCTGCAGCGCAGCTGGACTACCTGAGGATTGTGGATCCGGAAACGCTGGAAGATGTGAGCGATGTGGGGCGAGGCGCGCTGGCCGCGGTTGCCGCCTGGGTGGGTCCGGCGCGCCTCATCGATAATGTGCTGCTGCCGCCTCGCTGATGCCTAATTGTGCGGCGGCGGTGGCGGTGGCGGGAAGTGGCGATGCCGCGGCGGCGGAACGAAGACCGGCGGCGTGGAGTGGCCGCGATGGCAGGTTCCGCAGGTGACGTGCGCCTGGGCTGGCGGCGTGTTCGGGACGTGCACTTTGGCGATATAGCTGGCGTTGATCGCTTCCGTCATGCGCATCATGAGGCGGGCGGTGCGCTTCTGCGGTTTGGCGTCCGAGGGGAAATCCAGGTGATGGGTTTTGGGATTCCTGACGTGGCAGAAGCTGCAATCGACGCCAAGCGAGCCGGCAAAGCCGCGCATGATGTGGATGAGCTCCTTTGGGGGGATGTTCTTCGGGAGGACCTTCAGATTGACGGGCTTGGGTAGCGGGGGGAAGTGCCGCTGCATGGGGTGGGCTCCGTTCTGAACGGAGGCTGGCTGGGCGAAAAGGGCGGGCTGGGCAATGAGCGCAAGGGCAAAGACTCCTGCGACGACGATCCGGCTCTGCATCACTCTGTCTTCCTGGGGAGATGAGATAGGGTGTGAAAATTCTGTGGGGCCATGTTACACAATCGCGCCCAGGTTTGCCTGGATGTTGTGGAGAATAGCGAAGAATTCATTTTGAGAGGCAGCGGTTGTCCGCGATGAGGAAGCGCAGCGGGCGATCGGCGGCGCGGCGGATACCGATGCGGGGAGTGGCTTCGACGCGCTCGGGGATGTAGCCGTCGTCCTCCAG
>JAJZJJ010000499.1 GCA_021810175.1 Acidobacteriota bacterium
CGGCGCGATCCCGGCAAACTGGTAGCCTCCCGCTCCGGGCGACTGCTGTGCACAATATCCAGAATCCGCCTCGACTGCTTCGAGGGACGCAGCACCCACGGTGCGGAAACCAGTGCCACAACGCTGAAGATCATCAGAGCGAGCGCGGCGTAATATGCAATGTTCGTCATTTCCCGCTACACCTCGATCGAATTGATGATTTGCCGAATCGTGAACCCGCCCAGAATGATTAGAACCAGTCCCAGATACAATAACTTGTGTCCCAGCGGATTGGTCAGAAGAATCCGTGAATACCCGGGGTCGGTAACATTGATCAGCAACAGCAGACCAACCGGCATCAGCGTCAGAATCCACCCCGTCAGCCGTCCCTGCGCCGTCTGTGTCTTAATCTCCCCGCGAATTCTCTGGCGCTCGCGAATCACAAAAACCGTCCGATCCAGAATCTCCACCAGATTCCCGCCCGTTTCGCGCTGCACCAGCATGGCTGTCACCAGCACCCGCAAATCCTGCGATGGCATCCGTTCCAGCATCTGCAGCAGTGCGTCGCGCATCGGCAAGCCGTAGTTCTGCTGCCGAAATACCTCGCCAAATTCCGACGCTGCCGGTTCCGGCGCTCCCTGCGCAACAATGTCGATCGACCCCGAAATGGAGTGCCCCGCCCGCAGTGACCGCGCCATCGTGTCGATCGCCTGGGCAAGCGCCTTCTCAAAGCTGCTCAGCCGCCGGTACCGCACAAAAGCGATGCGAGCCCACGGCACCGCCCCCAGAACCAGAGCCCCCGCAATCTGCGCAACCAGCAGATGGATGGCCAGCAGCGGAAGAAAGAAGCCAATGACAAGGGCCACCGCCGACTGAACCAGAATCGACGACGCCGGCGTGTCGATGCCCGACTGCGACACCCAGCGGCGGAGATGCTGCATCGGCTCATAGCGGCTGAATGCCTGATCCAGCCAGCCCAGGCCGCCGGATGCCGACTTGCGCAGCAACTGCACCGAGGCTCCTCCGCCATCGGACGGTTCGGCTGCGCTGCGCGCGATGGCGCTCACGCGCTGGCGAACTGCCTTGTCTTCGTTCGTGGGCCGCGTCGCCGCGGCAATCACGATGAAGCTCAGCAGCAGAATTCCGAGAAATACGATAGCCAGAAGCATAACGTTCTTCCTCAGACCTCCACGCAGTGATCCATAATACCTGCCGGAACCGGGATGCCAAGCGACCGCAGCCGATCGCAGAACTTGGGCGCAATGCCCGTCGAACGGAACCGCCCCTTTACCTTGCCATCCTTATCGACTCCGTCTTTCTCGAACAGAAACAAATCCTGCATGCTGATCACATCGCTGAACGCCCCCGTCAGCTCGGAAATATGCGTGATCCGGCGGCTGCCGTCGCTCATGCGCGCGGCCTGAACGATAATGTGGATCGCCGATGAAATCTGCAGCCGGATCGCCTTCTCCGGCAACCGAATATCGCCCATCATGCACATCGTTTCCAGACGCGCCAGTCCGTCGCGCGGCGTGTTGGCGTGAATTGTCGTAATCGAGCCGTCGTGGCCGGTGTTCATGGCCTGCAGCATGTCCATGGCTTCCTCGCCGCGCACCTCGCCCAGCACGATCCGGTCGGGCCGCATACGCAGCGCATTGATCACCAGTTCCCGCTGCCGGATCGCACCCTTGCCTTCGATATTCGGAGGCCGCGTCTCCAGCCTCACCACATGGTCCTGGCGCAGCTGCAGTTCGGCCGAATCCTCGATAGTGACAATCCGCTCCTTCTCCGAGATGAAGCTGGACAGCGCATTCAAAAGGGTCGTCTTGCCCGCGCCGGTTCCGCCCGAGATCACGATGTTGAGCCGCGCCTGCACCGCAGCCCGCAGCGTATCCAGCATCACCTGTGTCAGCGCCTTGTTCTGAACCAGCTTGTCGGCGGTCAGAGGCGATGAACCAAAGCGCCGAATCGACAGCGCCGGCCCGTCGATCGCCAGAGGAGGTACGATCGCGTTCACACGCGACCCGTCCTGGAGCCGCGCATCCACCATGGGCGTCGATTCATCCACGCGCCGGCCTACCGCCGAAACGATCTTGTCGATGATCTGCATCAGATGCCGGTTGTCCTTGAACGTCACATGCGTCCGGGACAGCGAGCCCCGCCGCTCGACGTAGACGTTGTTCCACCCGTTCACCAGAATGTCGCTGATCGTGTCGTCCTGCAGCAGCGGCTCCAGCGGCCCCAGCCCGAACACTTCGTCCAGCACTTCGCGCGCAAGGCGGTCGCGCTCCGTCGTGCTCAGAGGCAAGCTTTGCTCGCTGATGATCTGCTGAATCACCGACAGCAGCTGCTGCTGCCCGGTGCGGCTTTCCTGCGCATCGCCCAGCTTCTCAAGGTCGATCCGCCCAATCAGCTCCTGGTGGACGGCCGATTTCAGTTCCTGCTGTTCCTTCTCCCGCAGCGGACGGGGAGCAGGCACGGAGCTGCGCAGGCTGGTGCCTCCGTTGCGCAGGGCCGACGAAGGTTCCGGTCGCGGATAGTTCAGATTCAGATCACCCATAGCTAATCAACTGCCTTTCGCCCCCACAAACTAAATCCCTTGCGCGCGGCTGGGGCGGCCGTCGCCGCGCTGGATCCTGCCAAAATGGCAGCCCACTTCGACATCTGCGTGGAATACTCGGACTTCTTGTTCAGCGGTACGGGCTCGCCCACGTTGATCGCCCGCAGACATTCGTTGTACGCATTCGGAAGCTGAATCTCGACAGGCACTCGAATCGCCTTCTCTATCTGGTCGATCGCAATCGCTCCGTGCGAGGAATAGCGGTTGATCGCGATGTGCAGCCGCGCCGACGTCGATTCGTTCCTGCTCAGCCCGTCGATGTACCGCGAGAGGTCACGAATGGCCCCGATCTCCGGTGTTGCTACCAGATAGATCTGATCCGAGCGGTCCATCACCGCCAGGCTCGCCTCTTCCAAATTCGTCTGGCAGTCGAGAATCACGTAATCGTATTCGCCGCGCAGGAATTCCAGCGTCTTCTCCAGCGCGTCGGGATCCACAAACCGCGATGGATCGTGCGACTCCGGGGAAGCCAGCACCTCCAGTCCGCTGCTGTGCTTCGCGATGAAACCCCGCAGCAGCGCGGAATCCAGACGGTTCACGTTCCGGATCAGTTCGTCGAAATGGTACCGCGCGCCATCCAGCCCCAGGTACAGACATACGTGGCCGAACTCCACGTGATTGTCGATCAGCAGAACCCGCTTCTGGTGCTGCGTCACCAGCGTCCACGCCAGATTCACGGCGATGCTGGTCGTACCCGCTCCGCCCTTCGCTCCAAAAAAAGAGAGAATGTGCCCGGAGGCCCGCGCCCGTCCCATCGTCGCCGACCAGTGCCGCTCCTGCCGGTCGAAGCAGTCCGCCAGCTGGCGCGGATCCAGCGGCTTCCGCAGGAATTCATTGCAGCCTGCGCGCATCGCGGCCAGCAGCAAATCGGAATCATTCCGGCTGGAAAGTGCTGCGACAAAAAT
>JAJZJJ010000500.1 GCA_021810175.1 Acidobacteriota bacterium
ATGCTCGTTCTCGTTCTCGGACGCGGCAAGACCGGCAGCCTGGTCGCAGATATTGCTCACGAACGCGGCCACGGCGTCCGTGTTCTCGGCGAAGAGGAGAACCGCGGCGCCACGGCTCTCACCGCGCCCTTCCTTGCCGGATTCGACGCCGTCATCGACTTCACCACGCCCGACGCCGCCGTGCAGAACATGCGCGCCTGCCTCGCCACCGGGGCCCGCGTCGTTGTCGGCACCACCGGCTGGTATCAGCATCTCGACGACATGCGCGACCTTGCCTGCCGCCGCGATGCCGGCCTTCTCTACAGCACCAATTTCTCCATCGGCGTTCAGGCCCTCTTCCGCCTCGTCCGCGAACTCGCAGCCTCCGCGCCCGGCTACGAGTTCAGCATCAGCGAAACTCACCACGTCGCCAAAAAGGACGCGCCCTCCGGCACCGCGCTCTCGCTCAAACAGATCGTCGAATCCGTGCGGCCCGGCATCCATGTTCCCATCGAGTCAAAGCGCGAAGGCGAAGTCTCCGGCATTCATGTCATTGAAGCCCGCTCCTCCTGCGACGCCATCCAGCTTCGCCACGAAGCCTTCTCCCGCCGCGGCTTCGCCGAAGGCGCTGTCCGCGCAGCCGAGTGGATCGCCGGCAAATCCGGCGTGTGGGACTTTCAGGAGATTGCCGGCGAACTGCGCTGATCCGCGTGCGGCGGAAACAGCCCCTCGTCGCTCACGTGTACCGCGCTGCGCAGCCGCTCCTTCACCTTTTTTGCAGGAACGCCGGCGTAGATGCCGAAGGGCTCCAGGTCCCGCGTGGCAATCGCGCCCAGCGCCAGAATCGCCCCCGCACCAACGTTCACTCCAGGATTCACCGTGGCCCGCGCGCACACCCACGAATACGCCCCCAGCCGCATGGGAAGATGCACCAGCGGAAACCCCGGATCGTTATACAAATGAGCATCGAGCTGTTTTGCCGGCTGGACTGCCTTTGCCCGTACAGGTCCTTCCGTGGCGGATGTCAGTTCCTGGGGCGCCATCTGCTTCCGCGAGCCTCCAGCCAGAATAGACGTCTCCATCAGATACCAGGAGGCAGTTGCAAACTGTACGACTGCTGCTGCGGCGACAGCGAACCGGCGTTCCTCCGGCGGCTGCCCATCACCCTTGCGCGTAGACGCTGGCTTTCTCCCCGCGCTTCACGCAGGTGCGGAAATACTCCAGCGACAGGCTCAGCCCGGTCTTCAGATCCACCTTCGGCTCCCAGCCCAGCAACTCCCGCGCTTTCGTAATGTCGGGCTTTCGCTGCGTCGGGTCATCGGCCGGCAGCGGCGCAAACCGGATCCGGCTCGAAGATCCCGTTACCGCCAGCACTGCCTTCGCGCATTCCAGAATCGTCCATTCCTCCGGGTTCCCGATATTCACCGGCTCGTGCTCCTCTGATCGCGCCAGCCGCAGGATGCCCTCGATTTCGTCGGTCACGTAGCAAAAGCTCCGCGTTTGATTGCCCTCCCCGTAAATCGTCAGATCGTCGCCCCGCAGCGCCTGCGTCATCAGGTTCGAGATCACCCGGCCGTCGTTGCTCTGCAGCCGCGGCCCATAAGTATTGAAGATCCGTACCAGCCGGGTGTCCACGCCGTAATAACGATGCCACGCCATCACCAGCGCCTCCGAAAAGCGCTTGGCCTCGTCATAAACCGAACGCGGCCCGATCGGGTTCACATGCCCCCAGTAACCCTCGGTCTGTGGATGTTCCTCCGGATCGCCATAGCACTCCGACGTCGATGCATGCAGAAATCCGGCCCCGTACTTCCGCGCAAGTTCCAGCGCATGCCGCGTGCCGTCAGACCCCACCCGCAGCGTCTCCGGACCCAGTCGCATGTAATCCACCGGACTCGCCGGCGAGGCAAAGTTGAACACGAAGTCCACAGGCCCCGCATCGAACGGCTCGCAGATATCCTGCTCCATCAGACTGAACCGCGACTCGCCCGCCAGATGTTCCAGATTCTCCCGGGCCCCGGTGCTGAAGTTATCTACCCCCGTGACCCGCCATCCATCCGCCAATAGCGCATCGCACAGGTGCGATCCCAGGAATCCAGCGGCCCCCGTCACCAGTCCGTGCTTCTCTCGTGTGCTTCCATTCACCCGCAAGCTTCCTCCACCGGTTCCGGATCGTCCTTACCGCCCCTGTTCCTGTTGCCCAGGCAACGGTCGCGGACGGATTGCCCGGGCTGGATTGCCCGCGCAGATCATCATCGGCGGTAGGTCCTTGATTACGACACTCCCCGCTCCTACTACGGCGCCCCGCCCAACCGTCACTCCCGGCGCCACAAACACCCTCGTCGCCAGCCAGACTTCCGCCTCTATGGTGATCGGATCCGGTGTCATGTCGAATGTCGGCTTCCTGTAGTCATGCCCCGAACCAGCCAGATAGCACTGCTGCGAGATGCACGCGTTGTCCCCAATCCGTATCTCCCCCAGCGTATACAGCGCCGCATCGTCTCCCACCCAGCAGTGATCGCCCATAGTCAGTTTCCAGGGGTACGTAATCTCCGCAGTCGGGCGGATGATCGCGCCTTTCCCGATCTTTGCCCCGAACAGCTGCAGCAGGAAGCTCCGCCATCCGTACATGAATTGCGGCGACCAGCGAAACAGCGTCGCCTGCACGATCCACCACAACTGCACGTACCATCCCGGCCGCCCGCGAAAATTTGGCGGCAGACGAAAACTTCCCAGATCCTGCACCCGTTCGGTCATTGTCTCGGTAGTTTAGAGCATACCCGGTTGCCCCATTTCGCAAAACCCTCGTCCCGGACGGATGATTCCATGGTTTTCCCGCCCTCCCTCACGGTGTAGACTCAATCTGATATGGACCTGCAGGGATGCGGAACTGCGCTGGTCACGCCTTTCCGCGCAGATGGATCGATGGACGAGCGGGCGCTCTTTGACCTTGCCCGCTGGCAGGTGGAAAGCGGCATTCACTGGCTGCTCGCCTGCGGCACTACCGCCGAAACACCCACCCTTGAGGATGCCGAGTGGCTTCAGGCCATCCGCATCGTCGTGGAAGCCTCCGCCGGCCGCGTTCCCGTCTGGGCTGGCTGCACCCACAACTCCACCCGCCACGCCGTCGCCAAAGCCCGCGCCGCCGCCCAGATTCCCGGCGTCAGCGCCATCCTCACCGCCAATCCCTACTACAACAAGCCCACTCAGGAAGGCCAGTTCGAGCATTTCCGCGCCATTGCCCAGGCCGTTCACCTGCCCGTCGTCCTCTACAACATCCCCGGGCGCTCCGCTGCCAACCTGGAACCGGCCACCATCGTCCGCCTCGCCGAAGCCGCGCCCAACATCGTCGCCGTCAAGGAATCCAGCGGCAATCTCGTCCAGATCACCGACCTCATCACGCAGGCGCCCCGCAGCTTCCGCGTTTACTGCGGCGACGACATGATGGCCCTCGGCACCCTTGGCGCCGGAGCCTGCGGCCTCGTCTCCGTCATCTCCAACATCATCCCCGCGGAAATGGCG